>USQD01000161.1 GCA_900556795.1 uncultured Prevotella sp.
CCTAAAACGAAAAGCCAATAATAGGCAAAAGCACTTACATTTTTACCCATTATTGGCTATTTGTGCAACATTCTGGCTATCGGATGATACAAGATACAGAAACCTTGACAGGTTCTTCAATCTGCTTCTTCCAGTCTTTCAGCCACTGATACCATTCCTTTTCACCCTTGAAACCATAGGTTTCGTTGGCACTGGTATAGGCGAGTTTATAACTCAAACGGTTGCCGGTAGGCTTTACCACCTGGGTATAAACATCTTTGTTAGCTGGCTCCTGACTTACAAAAGCTGACTGAGGAACATAGATGCCCAAGCCTACAGTTTCCAACTTGTGCTTGCCATCGTCCTTGCCTGTTGGCCAGTCGCTTCCATAGCATCCACGCAAGCCCTTGTTATCTGAAAATTCACTGGACCCCTTCACATTGATTAATCCAGTAGCAAACTGATAGTCAGAAACATCCTTATTGAAGAATACATCTACATCGAAATCGCGATGACCTGCATAAATAGTATATCGGATAGTTGCATTCACCGGCTTCAGACCTGGAGCTGGAACCCAGCCATTATCAACTACCTCTACGATGGCACGAAGCGGTCCCTCGGAGATGACACGCTGTTCCTGATACTTCACATCGTTCAACAATACCTGATTGGTTCCATCCCAACCACGCAAGGCACCAAGTCCATAGGTATTACCTACCCAGAGACAGTCGTCACCCGAACCGGCAGCCAACTGTTCATCAGTTGGATAGAACTGGGTATCATATACAACCAGGCCCTTATTGATCTTACCATAGAGGTCGATAGTCTGGCGGTTGTCGAAATAAACGCGCATAGCCACTAAGTCGCTCTCAAAGCAGACGCCATGTGAATGAACATAGTGATAGCAATCCTTGGTACGTTTATCAAAAGAGATGCTTCGCAGATAGATGTCCTGCTTGTTCTTAGCCAGCTTCTTGTTCTTGCTAGGCAGGCAGAGTTCTGCAAAGGTACGGGCTGGATACTGTGCCTGCTCACCATCCTGGAAGAGCTGCACCTGATAAGTCTTGGTCTCTTTCTTGCCGAGATCAACCAGGAAACAGAGTTCATCGTTGGTACAATCACGGTTGGTGTCGTCGAGCTGAGAAGGAATCTCCTTGCCGTCAACGGTTACCACGGCACGCTGAATGTTGCCAATCGATTCCAACTTACTGAGGTCGATAACCACCGGAGCATCGGTTTTAGCCGACTTGGAAGGATTGGATACCGACACATTAAAGTTTGCCTGTGCCTGGACAGATAAGGCAAAGAGCGATACCAGCGCCAGCATCATTTGTTTCTTCATTGTTTGTTTCTTCATCATAGATTCTTATTTTAAGTTTGTTTATAATTCGTTTATAACTGCGAGAAGAACTTCTTACCCCTTGCATAGTATTGCCACAGAATAGAACAGTCTAGAATCTGAGGAATATTCTCCTCCACCCTGCTTTCCTGAATCTTCTTTCGGTCCTGATCAAAATCATGCTTCCATGCCTGGAATGCCTTACGCGCCTTGAAGATTGCCTTGCAGTCACCCAGGTTACGATTCAGGATAAGCGTCTGGAATGCGGCAAGATAATCCAGGAGCCAACGCTTGCGCATCACAGGCTTCAATTCCTTATCGCTCAAATTCTTATAGAGCATCGTTAAATTGTTTCTAAAATTCAGATAGGTCTTCATTGGATTGCCTTTAGGCAGAGTTCCACCACCTACATGATAAACCTCACTCTCAGGAATGCAGTATATCTTTCTACCCATCAGGCGCAATCTCCAGCAGAGATCAATCTCCTCGTTATGAGCAAAGAATCTGCCATCCAGTCCACCGGCATTCCAGTAATCTTCCGAACGGATCATCATACAGGCTCCCGTAGCCCAGAGTATCTCCTGTTGATAATCATACTGTCCGTTATCTCGCTCTACGGTATCAAAGATTCTACCCCTACAGAAAGGATAACCCAACTTATCAAGATAGCCACCGCATGCTCCAGCATACTCAAACATATCCTTGTCGTATTCAGCCAGCAACTTAGGCTGGCAAGCAGCTACCTGAGGATGAGCATCCATAAACTCGATGAGCGGAGTAAGCCAATGATGCGATACCTCCACATCACTGTTCAGGAGAACATAATAATCAGCCTCTATTTCTTTCAAGGCACGGTTATACCCCTCGGCAAAGCCGAAGTTCTGCTCCAGTACGATGGTTTTGACATGAGGAAACTGGGTCTCCAGAAGATGCATGGACTGATCTGAAGAACAGTTGTCGGCTACCCATATCTCAGCATCCTGCCGTGAATACTCCACGACATTAGGAAGATACTTTGCCAGCATCTTCTGCCCATTCCAATTTAATATAACGATTGCTACCTTTGCCATATTTTATTGTAAACTCTTTAATTTATTATTCAGGAGATTGGTAAACTCATAGTTCTTGAGTCCCCATTTCGGTGCGATAAGCAAATCTTTCGGCGATTGGCTGACGAATCGCTCCAATACCAGGTCTTTGCGAAGCAGCCGGATATATTTTACGATGACATCAATGTATTCCTCCACCGTATACACGTGAAAAGGATGCTCAGCATACTCCTGTGCCAATCGGGTACCCTTGATGATCTGCATCTGATGAATTTTCAGTATATCAAGAGGAAGAGAAGAAATGACCGGTGCCTGCCTGAGACTTTCTTCCGCATCCTCTCCGGGCAGTCCGATGATGATATGACCGCCCGTCAGAATACCTCTCGCATGAGTCCGCTCTACCGCATCACGGCAGCAGGCGAAATCATGACCGCGATTGATTCGCTTCAAAGTCTCATCATTGGCACTCTCGATACCATATTCCACAAGAACGAAAGTGCGCTGGTTCAACTCCTCGAGATAGTCCAGGAGTTCATCGCTCACACAGTCTGGACGGGTACCAATCACAATGCCTACCACATCATCTACCCGCAGTGCCTCCTCATACATGTCCCGCAGAAGCTCCACCTTGGCATAGGTATTGGTATAAGCCTGAAAATAAGCCAGATATTTCATATCCGGATATTTTCTACTGAAGAAGGCCTTGCCCTCCTCCAACTGTTCCGTTATCGACTTTCTACGGTCGCAATAGCTTGGATTGAACGTACGGTTGTCACAATACGTACATCCGCCGCTCGAGATTTTTCCATCCCTGTTAGGACAGGAGAATCCTGCATCTATCGAAATCTTCTGAACCCGGAAGTCAGGAAACTGCTTCCGGATCCAGGAACCAAAATCATTGTAGTACATTGAACTTTGAAGTTTGAGCTTTGAACTTTATGATTAGCCCTATTAACTATAAACTATCAACAAGCTCTGCTTTCAATGCCGTCTTGTCGTGATTGAAATCACCCAGACGAACCTTGAGAAGCTGATTGTCGTATTCTTCCTTGGCAAGAGCTGGTGAAAGCTCCACACGTACATAGTTCTTGGTGAAACCATGCATAGCCTTGCCTCTTGAAGCCTTCTCGAAGAGCACCTCTGCCTCAGTACCGATATACTGGGCATAGAACTCCTGTGTTTTCTGATCGCTCAGCTCCAGCAGACGCTTAGAGCGCTTCTTCTTTTCCTTCTCGTCTACCACATACGGAATCTTCAAAGCAGCTGTTCCCGGACGCTCAGAATATGGGAAGACATGAAGCTGCGTAACCGGCAGGCTCTTCAAGAACTCATAGCACTCCTCAAAACACTCTGGAGTTTCACCACGACAACCCACCATCACGTCAACACCGATGAAGGCATCCGGCATCTTCTCCTTGATAAGATTCACCTTATGGGCGAAGAGCGCCTTGTCATAACGACGATGCATCAGCTTCAGAACCTCATCGCTTCCACTCTGCAACGGAATGTGGAAATGAGGCATGAAGGCACGACTCTCTGCGCAATAGGCAATGAGATCATCATCACAGAGATCTGGTTCCAGACTGGAGATACGATAACGCTTGATACCCTCTACCTTATCCATCGCCTTGACGAGATCCAGAAATCGCTCATGAGTAGTCTGACCGAAATCACCGATGTTCACACCGGTGATGACAATCTCCTTACCTCCCTCGGCTGCAGCCTGCTCACACTGAGCCACCAAAGACTCGATGCTAGGATTACGTGAATTGCCACGGGCGAAAGGAATGGTACAATAGGTACAGTAATAATTGCAGCCATCCTGCACCTTCAGGAAATAGCGGGTGCGGTTACCACGGGAACATGAAGGCTGGAAGGTTCTGATTTCCTTCGTCTTCACGCTATGATGCTGATGAAGGGAAGAATCCGACAGCTCCTGAGCTTCGCCATTTGTAGGCAAACCATTCTCAGCAGCAAACTTCTGCGCCCAGGCATCACTGAGATATTGAATCAAGTTCGCCTTCTCATTGGCACCCAACACCAGGTCTACTCCCTCTATTTTACTCACGTTTTCCGACTCCAGCTGTGCATAGCAACCCGTAACTATCACGAAAGCACCTGGATTATTACGCACCATGCGATGGATGGCCTGTCGGCACTTATGATCGGCAACCTCAGTAACGGAGCAAGTATTGATAAGACAAATGTCGGCTTTCTCCCCCTTTTTAGCAGTAATCACGCCCATATCTTCGAGCATCTTGCCAAAAGTGGAAGTTTCAGAGAAGTTGAGTTTGCAACCTAAAGTGTAATAGGCTGCCTTTTTGCCTTGGAAGGCACTTGAATCTATCATATATTTATCTTTTTCTTTGGTTTCTTTTAAGCTTTTGCCCTTTCAGGGCGTATAGGGGATGCAGTTGCTACTGGTCTTTACCTTACCCTTCGAGCAGCGACCATTGGTTTAGGGAGTGTAGCTAGCAGAAAAGGCGTTCACCTCCCCCAAGACCCTAGGTCTATAAAACGAAAAAAGCCGCTAGACCAAGGTCCAGCGGTTGTTTCTCTCATTTCTGTTCGTCAGTAATTCAAAATTACTTAGCAGAATCAGCAGCAGCTGTATCAGCAGCAGCAGTGTCAGCAACAGTTGTGTCTACCTGAGCTGTGTCAGAATCAGCAGAAGCTGTGTTCTGAGCTGTTTTGTTACCATTGCATGATGCGAAAGAGATAGCTGCGATAGCTACGAACATAAAAACTAATTTCTTCATTTTCTTTGCTTTT
>USQD01000162.1 GCA_900556795.1 uncultured Prevotella sp.
ATCATGCAAATAGTGTTAAAAACACACTTTAGAATAAAAAAAGTTAGGGAAAACTATTGCCGTTTCGAAATAAAATTGTAATTTTACACCCAAAATAAAGTAAACAATTAAAAACAGCCTAAAAATGAGTACATTTAAGACCCTTTTCATGGGAGTAGGTTTTGCGGCAATCGCTACCCTCTCAGCTTGTTCATCAAGCAACAACGCTAGTCTTACACAGTCTGGTTTGAATCCTGCAGATTTCGATTCAACCGTATTGGGAAAGAAGACTGAGTTAGTAACCCTCAAGAATGCCAACGGCATGGAGGTATGTCTCACCAACTATGGTGGACGTGTGGTTTCAATCTCTGTCCCAGACAAGGACGGCAAGCCAACTGATGTAGTCCTTGGTTATGACAATATCCATCAGTATGCAGATACGCTTAACTCTCCTTCTGATTATGGTTCATCAGTAGGTCGTTACGCTAACCGCATCAAGGATGCCAAGCTTTCACTTGCAGGTTCTACCTATCAGTTGAAGGCAAATGACAATGGCAATTGCCTGCACGGTGGTGGTGCTACCGGTTGGTTGAACCAGGTATACGACATTACTGAGAAGAACGATTCTTCTGTAACCTTTACCATCAATGCGAAGGATGGTGAGAATGGTTTCCCAGGCAACGTAACTGCTACTGCTAAATATACAGTAAAGAGCGACAATACGCTTGACATTGAGTTTGGTTCAACTACCGATAAGGAGACTGTGGTCAACATGACAAACCATAGCTACTTCAACCTGAATGGTGACCCATCCAAGGAAGGTTTCGACCAGGTTATGTACATCAATGCTGATAAGTTCACACCTGCAGATTCTCTTTACATTCCAACAGGAGAGATTAAGGACGTAGAAGGAACACCAATGGATTTCCGTACTCCAACAGAGATTGGCAAGAAGGTAGATTACAGCTTCGACCAGATTAAGAACGCTACAGGTTACGACCATAACTGGTGCTTGAACACCTATAAGAATGGCAAGGGCGATGACAAGACTGTTTGCGCCAGCCTCTACTCTCCTAAGAGCGGAATCCTCCTAGAAGTATTCACCAACGAGCCAGGAATCCAGGTATACACCGGTAACTTCCAGGGAACAGGTATTGCCTGCAAGCACGGAATCAAGTATCCTAAGCACGTCAGCGTCTGCTTCGAGAGCCAGAAGTATCCAGACTCTCCTACCAAGATTGCTCAGGGCGTGAAGGGATGGACTGATGCAACCTTGAAGCCAGGAGAGAAGTACTACTCTCACCTCGTCTACAAATTCAGCGTAAAGAAGTAAGGAAAGGTCAAACTAATGACAACTTGCTTGCCGGCGGATTGCAAATCCACCGGAACGCATACGGGATAAAGCATCCGAAAAGGATAAAGTATCTCATAACAAGGATAAAGCATCCAATAGAAGAAAGAATAAACAAATAATAAAAAATAAACAATCTTATAGTAATTATGAATTGGAATTCAACAGAATTCGTATGGCTTGATTGGACAGTACTCGCCATTGGTGTAATCGGCGTAATCTGGGCTGTCTGGCATGCGATAGTGAAAGACAGAAAGGCTCAGAAGGGCGAAGACTCTTCTGCTTACCTCTTCGGTAAGGGTGAGCCATGGTATGTTATCGGTATGGCTATCTTCGCAGCCAACATCGGTTCAGAGCACCTCGTGGGTTTGGCTGGTACTGGTGCCAAGAGTGGTGTAGGTATGGCTCACTGGGAGATGCAGGGTTGGATGATCCTCATCCTGGGTTGGTTGTTCGTACCTTTCTATCAGTTGCTCATCAACAAGATGGGTAAGATTATCACCATGCCTGACTTCCTGAAGTTCCGCTACACACAGCGTACAGGTTCATGGCTCTCTATCATCACACTCGTAGCTTACATCCTCACCAAGGTGAGCGTTACCGCTCTTACCGGTGGTATTTTCTTCGAGTATCTCTGGGGCTTGAACTTCTGGGTAGGTGCTATCGGCTTGATCATCCTCACTACCATCTTTACCGTATTCGGCGGTATGAAGGGTGTGATGACCTTGTCTACCATCCAGACTCCTATCCTCGTCATCGGTTCATTCCTCGTACTCTTCCTCGGTCTCTCTACCCTCGGCGGTGGCAGCATCTCTGCTGGTTGGGCTGACATGATGGACTACTGCGGCAAGTTGAACAACGGTTATGGTACTACTCACATGTTCCACTGGGAGGCAGGTGACTCTATGTATCAGGAGTATCCAGGTTTCGTAGTATTCATCGGTGCAACCATCATTGGTTTCTGGTACTGGTGTACTGACCAGCATATCGTTCAGCGTGTACTCGGTCAGGTTCCTGGCGAAAGCAACGTAGAGGTTATGAAGCGTGCTCGTCGCGGTACAATCGCAGCCGGTTTCTTCAAGGTTCTCCCTTGCTTCATGTTCCTCATTCCAGGTATGATTGCAGCAGCCTTGGCTCAGAAGGGCGCTATTCAGATGAACGAGACTGACGCAGCCTTCGCCATCATGGTAAAGACCGTTCTTCCTGCAGGTATCAAGGGTATTGTAACCATCGGTTTCATCTGTGCATTGGTTGCTTCATTGGCAGCATTCTTCAACAGCTGTGCTACCCTCTTCACCGAGGACTTCTACAAGCCATTGAAGAAGGGAATGTCTGAGGCTCACTACGTACTCGTTGGCCGTATCGCTACCGTAGTAGTTGTAATTCTCGGTTTTGCCTGGTTGCCAATCATGATGAAGATGGACACCCTTTACAACTACCTCCAGGGAATCCAGTCACTCCTGGCTCCAGCCATGGTAGCAGTATTTGCGATGGGTATTTTCTTCAAGAAGATTACTCCAAAGGCAGGCGAATACACCATGATTACCGGTTTCCTCATCGGTATGCTCCGCCTCGTTACCAACGTCATTACCGATACTGGTAAGGCAACAATGGATGGTGCATTCTGGGATTACACCGCATGGTTCTGGCAGACTAACTGGTTGGTATTCGAGTGCTGGTTGCTCGTCTTCCTCATCATCTTCATGATATTAGTGAGCTGCTTCACTCCAGCTCCAAGCAAGGAGCAGGTAGAGGCAATCACCTTCACATCCGACTTCAAGAAGTCAATTCGTGAAAGCTGGAGTGCCTTCGACATCATTGGTACACTCGTAGTAATCGGTCTCTGCGCTGCATTCTACGCATACTTCTGGTAATATTCAGTTACCGGTAAATATATAAAAGTCAGGAGTTGGAAGTTAGGAACAGGAAGTTTTCCTTTGGACTGGATCTTTTAGAGAAATCTCCTATGGATGACATTCTTCCTTTTTTCTCCTTCCGACTCCCAACTTTTCTCAATATTCAAACGCTCCAAGGAGCGGACCTGATGAAATAACAATAACGAAATAAACATTCTTTGAATCTTAACATAAACTCAACAAAAGACCATGACGCAGTTTTATAACGAATACTCCAAGGTTTTAGTATCCGTGGATTGTATTATCTTCGGATTCGACGGTAGCAACTTGCAAGTTTTGATTGGTAAACGCCAAATGGACCCAGGACGTGGCGAATGGTCACTCTATGGAGGTTTCGTTGGCGCAACAGAAAATCTGGAAGATGCAGCCAATCGAGTCATCCTGGAACTTACCGGAATGAAGAACCTCTATATAAGACAAGTGGGTGCATTCGGCCGCATCGACCGTGACCCAGGTGAGCGAGTTATTTCCATCGCCTACTGCACCCTCATCAATGTGGTAGACTACGACGACAGTCTACGTATTGAGCATGGTTTGGAATGGGTCAGCCTGAATGAACTTCCAGCTCTCTATTCAGACCACAGAATCATGATTCACGACGCCATCTGTCAGATTCGCCGTCGCATCAATCATGAACCACTGAGCTTCAAGCTCCTCCCTGATCTCTTTACGCTGACACAGCTTCAGCATGTATTCGAGGCGGTAATGGGAGAAGAGATTGACAAGCGCAACTTCCGCAAGCGCGTGAAGGATATTGACTTCATCGAAAAGACAGAACTCATCGATAAGGTCACATCGAAACGAGGTGCAGCCCTCTATCGCTTCAACAAGAAAGCATACGAGGAAGACCCATCGTTCAACTTAAAATAGAATACTCGCAGGCTCTTCCAAGGAAGAACCATCAGATAATCAAGTGAATAACTTAAACTCAATATATTATGTTAGAAGAATTAAAAGAAAAAGTGTTCAAGGCAAACCTTGACCTTGTAAAGCACAACCTCGTGCTCTTTACATGGGGAAATGTAAGCGGAATCGACCGCGAGAAGGGTCTGGTTGTCATCAAGCCATCTGGCGTAGATTACGACACCATGAAGGCTAGCGACATGGTAGTAGTTGACTTGGAAACCGGTAAGGTAGTTGAGGGTGACTTGAATCCATCTTCAGACACTCCTACCCACCTGGTGCTCTACCGTGCATTCCCAGAGTTGGGTGGCGTAGTTCATACTCACTCTACTTATGCTACAGCCTGGGCTCAGGCAGGTTTGGACATCCCTAACATCGGTACAACCCACGCAGACTATTTCCACGACTGCATTCCTTGCACTGATGCAATGACAGAGGATATGATGGCTGAGTATGAGTACAACACAGGTGTGGTTATCGTTGACCGCTTCAAGAAGGACAACATCAACCCGGTTCACACTCCAGGCGTATTGGTCAAGAATCACGGTCCTTTCACATGGGGTAAGGATGCTGACCAGGCAGTTTATCACGCAGTGGTAGCCGAGCAGGTGGCAAAGATGGCGTTCATTTCATTCAGCGTGAATCCAAACACCACCATGAATCCATTGCTCGTAGAGAAGCACTTCAACCGCAAGCACGGTCCTAACGCTTACTACGGACAGAAGAAGCACTAATTGAAGATGCAATCAAGCTTAATGATTCATTGGTGCAAGAAATAAGATTTTCAAAATTCAAACAACAATAACAATTTAACAAAAAACAATCATGATTAAGGCATTTGAAAATTTAGAGGTATGGTTTGTAACTGGTGCACAGCTTCTTTACGGAGGCGAGACAGTTAAGATAGTTGATGGTCACTCAAAGGACATGGTAGATGGTCTGAACAACAGTGGCATCATCCCAATCAAGGT
>USQD01000163.1 GCA_900556795.1 uncultured Prevotella sp.
CTCACCGTAACAAACGATACATTGAAAGAGGTGTATGATGATATTGATTACTTCAAGAAGCATCTCACCATCCGCCAAAGCGAGATTTCCAACTCTCCGGAGGTAATCCGCCGACTGGGTGTCATCGCCATGAATACCGCCATCGAGTGCGATATCTATGGCAACGAGAACTCCAGCCACATCTGCGGCAGCAAGCTGATGAATGGTATCGGTGGTTCGTGCGATTACGAGCGAAATGGCTACATCTCTATCTTCACCACCCAGAGTACCACCAAGAACGGTTGCATCTCTGCCATCGTTCCGATGTGCAGCCATGTAGATAGCACCGAGCACGATGTGGATGTTATCGTTACTGAGCAGGGAGTCGCCGATCTTCGCGGCAAGGGTCCTTTGCGCCGTGCCAAGGAGATTATCGAGAACTGTGCGCACCCGGATTATCGTCCAATGCTTCGCGAATACTTGAAATTTGCAGAAAAGGGGCACGAGCCACAGAGCATGCGTGCCGCCCTCGCCATGCACGATACCTTCCTGAAGAAGGGAGATATGAGACTGACCGACTTCGGAGAATATCTGAAATAAGGAAGATTACCGCATAAACATAAAAAAGGCACCAGGCTGTTTCCATCAACGGAATACAACCTGATGCCTTTACTTTTTTTATCTATAAACCTGCTGCTTACTTCACAATAGAAGTAACAGGGTTTCTGGTGCCCTTCATGCCAACCAGGAATGCCTTTGCCGAACCAAACTTCAGGAACATATCCAGGCGTACAGGCACATGATTCTCATCATCGGTGATATAGAAATCTACGATTTTCTTCCATTTACCATCGTCAATCTCCATATATTCAAGACGCAGGCAACGATACTTCACGCCGTTGTCAGCCTTGACCGTAACCTTTCCACCATACTTCAACTGAGCCGGATTACGACCGCCGCCATCACAGATAGGGAACTTGACGCAATGTCCCCGCTTCCAGTTGGCAGGATCAAAGCTGCGGGCACGGAGGAAGATGTTCATCATGTCGAAAACACAATCCTCGTAGGAAGCCTTCTTCCATTTATGCTCGCCATTCTTATTCTGATAATGCAGGTTTACATGGCATTTGCCACCGGCATAATTATAGAAAACCTCATCTACGGTATATCGTTTGCCTTCACGGGCTCCCTTGCGGAAATAGAGCGGTGCCAAATCCGTACCACTATAGCAAAGCAAAGTATCACGAAGTACAAAGAAATCGTCTACTCGCTTATTGCCCCTCGTTACGAGCGACCCACGATAAGCAGGCTTACCATGACGAGTGGTCTGGATAATAGACATACTGGCATTACCTGCCTTTACCCAAACGAACTTCCAATTGTAGTACAGATTGTAGGTAAGAAACTCACCCGACTTGAATGCTGTATTACGAAATGTACACTGGGCAGACACTGTGGTGCTGACCAGGAGTAGCATTGCTGCTATCAAAAAAGATTTAAATGTCTTCATAACTATAACACTTTAGGAATGTACTCTATGCCTAACTTCTTGGCACGTTGCGCATTCTGGTTCTTTACTTTCTTTTCCTTATCAGGTTTCTGCTTGGTGATGGCAGAAGGTTTCTGCTTAGATAAGTCATAAGACTTAGGATTCCAACTCTCTGTTAAATCCCATTTAGCCTTACATTCTAAGAGTTCCGGGTAATAATATACTTCCTCAGCCTGCAAATCATCATCATAACAGCCTGTATCCCATTTGCCGTTGTTGTTTCTATCAACTATTAGACGCATGTAATACTTTTCTGGTTTAAGATAATAGAATTCAGCTACCCCATTTACTGCCTTTACAGACTTCACAACCTGATCCTGACCGTTTAACAATTGTACCAAGAGAGGTGAATCATCGAAATTATCAGTAATATTCACCAAGAGAGTGCCATATGTATCGAGCGAGCTGACCTTGAATCCCTGCTTGATAGGCTTGGATGCCAATCCATAGATATCTTCGAAAGCAGCAGAATCAACTTCAAGACTATATTCTACATCAGGGCGCCACTCTCCTTTCAATACATATTCCCGATTACCAGTCAAATCAAATTCGAAAGGTGCCCGATACCAAAGCGTATCATGCTTGGCATAAAGATGTATTCCTGCCGTATCAGCTTTGGCTAACGGGGTATCAAAACTGAACGTAACGTTCTTGTCCGGGTCCAGTTCTGAGGCAACTCCCACCTTGACCTCAAGCGGTTTGATGGCCATCACCGAGTCATAAGGCATACCTTTCTTCTTGAGTTTTTCCTGCTTCTTGGTCCACTCGGCTATCTCCTTTTCCTTGGCTTTCATTCGCTTGGCGTATGGTTCCTTGGAAAGAATCTCCATAGCCGTATCGGTATGACATATCAGCACACCCGTACTGTCGGTCATGCGATAGGTAAGATCCATGCGAAGCGTATCCTGATTGACCAGGGCAGTATCCCTCAGCCAATAGGTGATGGAATCTTTCTTCTCCGAACTTTCTATGATGAACGCTTTTTCGGCATCAAAGTTAAGTCCCTTTATCTCAGGAAGGATGGAATCTCCATAACTGAAATAGAGCGAGAAACAGTTAGGCACCTTGCGTTCTGCCTTTAAGAAATATCTATCAGTCAAAGGTTCAGAAAAAGCCCTAAGTATCACATTGTCAGGTAAAAAATGGGTATATTTCACCTGGTCTATCGACTTGATATGCAGAGAATCTATCCATGTTGTATCCTGTCGTACATCAGGCTTGCTGGATGGTACTATGATATCGTGAGTAAAAGCTATTTTCTCACTCTTCTGATTAAACATATAGTTGCCATCCATATCCTGCAAGGCATAGATGCGATAAGAACCCGGTGCAACGCCCTTGATGACGAAACGGCCTCTACTATCTGTGCGACTTACACGCAACATAGGCTTAGTCTTGAATGCCGAATCAGCCTGATCATCATAGAGACCTACCAGAATACCCTTGATAGGTTCCAGATTCTCAGCCTCCAGCACATATCCCGCAACCTCCATCGTATCAATGACGGTACCTGTAGAAAAACTATAGGTATAGTTACCCATCGGATTTCCCTCATTGTTATCACTGATAGCATCCGAGAAATCGATGGTATAAGTGGTATTGGGTTTCAGAGAATCGACAAGCGAAATATGAATACGCTTTCCTGCGCCTTTGATTTCAGGCACTTCGAGCTGAGGAGGCGAAACCACCACCTTCTCGGTAGGATTATCCACCTTGATAAACTCATCGAAGTAAATATCTATCTTCTTCTCCTTCACATTGACAGCACCGTCAGCTGGCGAGGCACCTACCACCTTAGGTGGTGTCTCGTCAAACCATCCTCCGTCAGGCTGTCCCATTCGTGCACAGGAAGCCAACAGGAGGAAGACCGCCAGATAGAAAGGCAGAAACAAGGAATTTAACTTCAACTTGTCCTTGATGTCGTTCATATTAATCATTGTATATTATCTTTATATTCGCTACCCTATCTCGAAGGCAGCGATAAAAATTTACTTGTTCATCATCAGCATTTCGTCGAGATTCTTGCGGCTGTTGCTGAGACGAGGAATCTTATGCTGACCACCCAATTTGCCTTTGCTCTTAAGCCAATCGTTGAAGACTCCCGGTCTTGCCTTTACAATCTCCAGATGCTGAAGAGTAACATCATGGAATCGCTTAGCCTCATAATCGCTGTTGATTTCCTGCAATTTCTGGTCGAGCAGGCTAGCAAACTCATCCAGGCTTTCCGGTTCCTTGGAGAACTCGATAAGCCATTGATGACGGCACTTGGCATTACTATCCATATAAACAGGAGCTGCAGTATATTCTGCCACTTGTGCACCCGTCTTCTCACAAGCATAAGCCAATCCCTTCTCGGCATTATCCATAATCAATTCCTCTCCAAAGGCATTGATAAAATATTTGGTTCGACCGGTAATCACAAACTTATATGGATTTTTACTTGTAAACTGCACAGTATCACCAATCAAATAACGCCATAATCCACAAGAAGTTGTAATAACCATCGCATAATTCTTACCAATCTCAACATCCCATAAAGGTATGATTGTAGGATTATCCTTGCCGAATTCATCCATAGGAATAAACTCATAGAAAACATCATAATCTACCATCAGGAGCATCGCCGGGTCGGATGGGTCACTCTGCAGTCCGAAGAAACCTTCACTAGCATTGTAAGTCTCCATATAATGCATGTCAGGAGAAGTAATGAGCTGCTCATACTGCTTGCGATAAGGTGTAAAGGCAATACCACCATGGAAGAAAACCTCCAGGTTTGGCCATACTTCTTCCAAATGCTTTTTGCCGGAAAGTTCCATGACACGTACCAATACGCTGAGCATCCAGCTAGGAACACCCGAGATATTCGTAACATTCTTATTCAAGGTTTCCTGCGCAATACGGTCGCGCTTCACCTCGAAGTCGCTCAAGAGAGCAGTTTCTTTCTTAGGCACACGTACCCAATTAGCAAACGGATTGATGTTTTCGATAAGAATAGCGCTCAAATCGCCCACCAGACTGCCCGAAACATTATAGTTAGGCGAATGGCTACCGCCGAGAATCAAACTTTTACCATCAAAAAGCTTACTTTTCGGATTATTACGCAGATAGAGAGCTACAGCATCAAATCCACCAGCATAATGAATACCATGCAAACCATCATGAGAAACGGGAATAAATTTACTCTTATCATTGGTAGTACCAGAAGATTTAGCATACCATTTTACGGAACCTGGCCATAGAATATCTTTTTCTCCATGGCGCATACGGTCGATGTCTCCCTTCAACTCCTCATAGGTGTTGACAGGTACATTCATCGCAAATTTCTCATAACTATTGGTAGTATTTAATAGATGCTTTACACCATATTCCGTATTCTTGCCCTTTTCAATAAGGTGCATGAGTATATGATGCTGCAAACGTTCTGCATCATTAACATACTTCTCCAACTCCTTCTGTCGAGGTTTGAAGACATTACTTACTATCGTTGTTAAACTCATATCTAGATATATATACCTTATAAAGTAGATGCAAAATTAATTCAATCTTTTGATATAGAGAAAGTTTTTACTTTT
>USQD01000164.1 GCA_900556795.1 uncultured Prevotella sp.
AAGGCAAGGAGGTGAAATACTTCCCCAAGTTCTATCTCTCGCCATTGTTGGAAGAGATATGATACTTGTGTTAGGGGTTTTATTGGTTTTTGCTTGGTGGTTTCAGAAATAAAACGTATTTTCCCCCTTATCCGAAAGGATATTATCCTGTGACAGGACTTACTTTTCTTCCGCAATTTGTATGATGCGCCTGACGCTTCTATTGCTTTGGTCGATTATGAGCGGCACACGTTCTACCACCACCATAGAAGTGTCGAGACCCAATGCCTTTGGTTCGTCGATACCTATCTTGCTGATAAGAGCGTAGAAAGTCATCAACAAGTTCTGCTGGCGGTTGCCGGAACTCTCCGGATAATATACACGATGAATGATGATGAATCGGAAATCGCCAGGTATTCCGTTCTTGCGAAGCGAAGGATAGGTGCTTCTTAAATCTACTTTCTTGCTTGCCACAAGTTCTTCCACCACTTGACGCAGATATAGACTCACACGTGGTTCTATGCGGAAACCTATGTGCATTGTTATGCTGTAAAGCGTGTCGGGCACAAGGGTTTCGCAGCTGTATTCCAATGTGTCTGGTGTATCGGCAAACTCCATGTTGATAAGCCAGTAATGGTCTGCACGTTTAGGCTGCTTGTTGATGATAGAGTAGAGCAGTTTGTCGTCAACGGTACCTTCCTGGTTGGCATGGTTTACATATACAAGATTGGAGGCGTACTTGGGGATGCTCTTGTCGGCCTTTATGTCAGAGATAATCTGATAATAGTCATCCAGCGGTTTGGTGCTGACATAATGTCGGCGTATCTTCATGGCTCTCACCCATACATACATCATCAGGAACAGGATGCCGCCTATGAGCATCGTACACCATCCTCCTGCGAGAAACTTCGACAGGTTGGCTGCCAGAAAGATGGCCTCGATGGTGCAGTATGAGCCCATAAACAATATCGTTAGGACTCGCGACACGCCCTTGCTGTGCAGATAGAAACCGAGCAGCAGGGTTGTCATCAGCATGGTGATGGTGATGGCGAGTCCGTAGGCTGCCTCCATGTGCGAGGAGTCGCGAAAGAGCAGGATGATGATAACCACGCCGATGTACATGGCAAGGTTGATCATCGGGATATAGAGCTGTCCCTTTACATGGGTAGGATGCTTGATTCGCATGCGGGGCCAGAAGTGCAGGTTCATGGCTTCGCTCAATATGGAGAAGGTTCCGCTGATAAGTGCCTGACTCGCAACGATTGCCGCACCCGTGGCCATGATGATGGAGAAGATCAGCATGCTCTGGGGCATGATGGAAAAAAACGGATTCACAGAGGTGGCAGTCTGAATATGGTTAAGCACCCACGCTCCCTGTCCCAGATAGTTAAGAATGAGCATGGTCTTTACAAAGGCCCAGCTTATGGTGATGTTCTTCCTGCCACAATGTCCCAGGTCGGAGTAGAGGGCCTCAGCACCGGTGGTACAAAGAAATACGGCGCCTAGGATTAAGAACCATTCTGGTGATTGTGCCAGCAGAGCAATAGCGTAATAGGGACTGAAGGCTTTGAGTATCAGAGGATAAGACGTGATGCTGACAGCTCCCGTCACGCCCAGCAGCAGGAACCATAGCAGCATGAACACTCCAAACGACTTGCCTATGCTTTCTGTGCCAAATCGTTGTACGAAGAAGATAATGGTGATGATGCCCAGTGTGATGGGGATGACTGGCAGGTGGGGACTGATGCTTTCGAGTCCTTCGATGGCTGTGGTAACCGTTATGGCAGGGGTGATGATTCCGTCTGCCAGCAAGGTGCTTGCACCGATAATAGCCAATATGTAAATCCACTTGTTCTTGAGTCGGCGCAGCAGGGCATAAAGGGCGAGAATGCCTCCTTCGCCATTGTTGTCGGCTCGCAGAGCCACGCATACATATTTGATGGTGGTCTGTAGGGTGAGTGTCCAGATGATGCAGGACAATGCCCCAAGGATAGTGTTTTCGTTGATGGTTTCGCCTGTATGGAGTATGGCCTTCATCACATATAGAGGTGATGTTCCGATGTCGCCAAACACGATGCCTAATGTGACGAGCAGTCCCAGGATGCCTACTTGATGATGATTGAAGGATACCGATTTTCCTGTCTCTTCTCTCATTTTAATTTTCTTTTTAATTAAACAATGTTATCCTTTAGATTATTAAATTTGCGTGCAAAGGTATAAACATGAGAGGTAAGATAGGATTTGTTTAACAAGATTTATCAGATTTAACATTTGATGTAAGACATGTAGAGAATTACAAGAGGAATATAAGAATGGTGCGTATGAATGAGAATGACTTATCATTTTGGTAGTTTTTGGCGGTTTTCTGGTATCTGATACATCAGCATTTTCCCATACTTTTGCAGTCGGAATAATGAAGGTAAATATATAATGAAATATTACAGGTATAGACAAACGCTTTTATGCGACTTGTTGTATTGAGTACGAACCTCTTTACGTCAACTCTTTGTATAGTAGATACTCATGAGAGAACGGATGATTTCGCTGTACAGATAACCGAACAATCGACACTTTAGACCGAGGGTCGAGTCGACTACAGATGACAATGTGGAGTCAAATTGCTCCATGATTGAAAATATTCCTCCAAAAGGAGTGAGTTTCTCAGATTTAATTTGTATCTTCGCCATGTCTCATATCAGAAAATAGAATATAGAAACTATGAATAAGAAAATGCTTATAACGTTTCTATGCTTCTCGGCTATATCACCGATGATGGCACAGGATATCAAGGGAAAGATTGTGGATGAGAAGGGACAACCATTGGCATTTGCCAATGTTGTACTACTGAACAGGCAGGATTCGGCTTTTGTGAAAGGTGTGGTAAGCGGTGAGGATGGACATTTTGCCATCAATCAGCCTTGCAACAATGGAATAATCAAGGTTACGTCTGTTGGATACAAGACAGTATGGAAGGATTGTGCGGGAGAGAATGCCGGTGTGATAAAGATGATGGCAGACAGCAAGATGTTGGGAGAAGTGGTGGTGAAGTCGTCTCTGCCTAAGACCATCCTTAAGAATGGCGGAATGACAACAACCGTTGCCGGATCTGTCCTTGAAAAGGTAGGAACAATGGAGCATCTGCTCGACCGCATACCTAACGTATCTGCACAAAATGGCAATATCAAGGTGTTTGGACGTGGCGAGCCTATAATATATATCAATGGACGACAGATGAGAGACAGAAGCGAACTCGACCGTTTGAGTTCGGACAACATCAAGTCGGTTGAAGTAATATCCAACCCAGGTGCTCGTTATGCTGCAAGCACTAAGGCTGTTATACGTATCACCACAAAGAAGATACAAGGCGATGGATTCGGATTTGACGCTACAACAGAAGGATCGTACGACGAGAAAAAGAACATTGGAGGATATGGCAGGCTGAATATGTATTACCGTAAGAACGGATTGGAGCTTGGCGCTTACGCCTATGGCGCAAAACAATCATCGCCAGACGAGAAAGACTTGCAGCAAATGACATATCTCGACAAGATATGGAATCAGCAGGATAAAACACGTTGGAAGAACAAAACCGAAACTTTCAGTTCTCGCTTGAATGTCAGTTATCAGTTTGACGACAACAATTCGTTGGGAGTAAACTTTAGTTTCTTACGCAATCCAAAGCTGATAACGGACGGAAAGACGGAAGGCTCTGTACTGAGAGATGAAGTATTGACGGAGACTAACACTTCTATTAGATCGGAGTTTGGACAGAATAGCAACTTGTCAAGCAATATATATTATGTAGGCAAGGTAGGGAAATTGGGTATTGACTTCAATACCGACTGGTTTTGGTCTAAAGGAAACAATAAAAACAATATAGATGAGCATTATCAGGAGGTAAACTCTGAAAAACAAAACCAACTTGTAAACAGTAGCACATCAAAATACAACCGCCTGATAGCTTCCAAAATGGTGCTCTCTTATCCGCTCTTAAGTGGCGACCTATCTGTAGGTGGCGAGTATTCATTCACAAACCGCAACACCAACTACGCCATCATTCCAAACACTCTTGCCGACAATGTGAGAGACCGAATAAAAGAGGGTATGTCTTCTGCGTTCGTCACCTACAGTCGTGACTTTGGCAAGCTGAACATGGAAGCAGGATTGCGATACGAGAATGTTGATTTCAAATATTATGACGATGGTAAGTATATGGCGGAGCAAAGCAAGACTTACGGCAATTGGTTTCCGTCTCTCAGCCTTTCTATGCCGTTTGGCAATGTACAGATGCAGCTGAGCTATGCAGCCGACATCGATCGTCCTAACTACTGGGTATTAAGAAGCGGTGTGCAATATAGCAACCACTATACATACGAGACTGGTAATCCGTTTCTTGTCTCAGAGATTTCAAGAAATATAAGTTACGACCTTGCCTACAAATGGCTTACGTTCAACCTGACTTATGAACATGTATCCGATCCTATTTATCAGACGGTGGAGATGTATAAGGACAATACCACCATCGGATTGATGAGAATGATAAACGGCAAATCGTACAATAATGTGACTTCAACGCTCAACTTGCAGCCCACCTTCGGCATCTGGCATCCTATGCTGTCGGCAATGGTCGAGAAGCAATGGTTCGAGTTGGAGACAAGAGACGAACAGTATCTTAATAAACCGGTGGCGATGTTCCGATTCAACAACACATTCGATACGAAATGGGCGATGTTCTCCGTTATGATGACTTACATCACAAAGGGATATGAGGAGAACCATTATATCTACAAACCGATGTTCAACACCGACTTGTCTATATACAAAAGCTTTCTGAAGGACTGCCTGACTTTCCAGCTTTATGTCAACGACGTGTTTGGCACGAACGACAGTCACATAATAGGCAAGTACGGCAAACTGAAGGAAACAATCTTTGATGAATTCTCTACAAGCAAAATATCACTGACTGTCCACTATAAATTAGATCGGAAGAGCGTCGTGTAGGGAAAGAGTGTAGATCTCGGTGGTCGCCGTATCATTAAAAAAAAAAA
>USQD01000165.1 GCA_900556795.1 uncultured Prevotella sp.
AATAAGTATGCTGTTAAGGCTCTCTTCGGTGAGGTAGCTGAGAAGGTAGCTAACCGTCCAGGTGGTTACACTCGCGTTATCAAGTTGGGTACCCGTCAGGGTGACGCAGCTGAGATTGCATTCATCGAGCTCGTTGACTTTGATGAGAACATGGCTAAGACTCCTAAGGCTGCTGCTAAGAAGACTCGTCGTAGTCGCAAGGCAACAAAGGCTGAGGAGGCTCCTGCAACAGAAGCACCTGCAACTGAGGAAGCTGCAGCTGAATAAGTTACAATAGATCTCACAAAATATAAGCGCTCTTGTCGTTAGGACAAGGGCGCTTTTTTTGTATTTAGGGTTTTCCCTATTTAACTTTAGGGATTCTTTCTCTTTTCTTTTATTATTATGCTGTATTTTTGCATTAGATTTTATTAGATATAGTTATGAAAAAGATGATTCTATTTGTGCTTTGCTCTTCTTTTCTGTTGAGTAGTTGCGATACCTATACTGGTAGTGGAGCCTATGCCGGTGGTTCTATCGGTTCTATATTAGGTTCTGCTATTGGAGGTTTGTCCGGTGGTCCCCGTGGTTCTGATATGGGTACTATTATCGGAATGGCTGGTGGTGCAGCTATTGGTGCAGTTATCGGTAATCAGGCAGATAAGGCTCAGGCGGATCGTCAAGTTTCTTATGGGCATGAACGTATTGATCGTCATTCCTGCTCTAACTATCCATCTCCTTCCGTATCTGATCGTTCTTCAGAAAATGGACGGAATGAAGTTTATGATTATAGTACATCCGTTACTGATAATTCCGGTATATTTGATTCAACTAATAGTGGAGATGACCGTCTTTATGATTTTCAGGGAAAAGATTATACGGGAAATTATAGCGCACAGCAACCCGTAACTTCAATGCCTTCCGCTACAGTAGAAGAGCTTGGAACAAAATTGTCATATTCATCTGCATTGGAGATAGTCAATGCTCGTTTTGTGGATGCTAATGAAGATTACAGCTTGAATCGTAATGAAACTTGCAAGATCATATTTGAGGTTATGAATCGTGGTCAGTTTCCTGTTTATGATGTAGTACCAACTGTAATTGAAAAAACCGGAAATAAGCATATTTTTATTTCACCTAACATTCATGTCGAGAAGATAGCTCCAGGTTCAGGTGTAAGATATACTGCAATGGTAAAGGCTGATAGGAAGTTGAAGGATGGAACCGCTCGTTTTTGCGTGAGTGTAATCCATGAAGGTAGGTCAATTTCCAAGGTCAATGAGTTTACGATTCCTACCAAGAAATAATAATGAGTTATAGAAACAGGTAAGAACTGTCACTTGTCAGTTCTTACCTGTTTTGTATTTTTCTTTTTAATTTATTTTGAATACTATCGTTTTTGTTTAGTATTTTAGGACCTTTATGTTTTTTCTCCTTATGTTTTTCCGCAATGGATTCTTCTTTCTTTTCGAAATAGTTTTTGGGTTCAAATTCTGCCATTTCGAAATCAATTTTAGGTAATTTATCGTCTTTAACCTTGTAAGGAATAGGATTCTCGAGTCTTTCTACCTTTACTGTTCCAACTCCTTGAGCAATCATATCGATTTTTTTGGCTGCAGCCCATGAGAGGTCTATTATTCTACCTCTTCCAAAAGGTCCGCGGTCTATAACTTTTACGATTACGCTTTTATCATTCCTGAGATTTGTTACTTTTAGCATTGTGCCAAATGGATAGTAACGGTGTGCACATGTCAGACTGTCGTGATGTATTTTTTGCCCGCTTGCAGAGCGTGCTCCTGTGGCTCGTTTAGAGTAATACGATGCCTTTCCGTGTTGATGCTTCTGGGCGCAACATGGATTCATGAAAAACGTAGTCAATAATGCTATGATCAAGTATCTTTTTTTCATAACTTCTCGATATTTTGGTTGCAAATATATAAAAAAATGACGAAAAACGCAAGAAAATATTAGAAAAACACTATCTTTGCAGTGTAAATAGCGACAGATATGGAAAATAATGTACCCAACGAGTGGAATAAGTTCTACTTAAAAGACGTATCGTTTGTTAATCTTATGATGCGTCGTATCTACAATGTGTTGATTGTAGCCAACCCTTATGATGCTTTCATGCTTGAAGATGATGGACGTATCGAGGAGAAGATTTATAATGAGTATATGGAGCTTGGTCTTCGTTATCCGCCTACCTTTACACAGGTCTCTACCACTGAAGAAGCCGCTCAGGTATTGCGGTCCACTGTGATAGACTTAGTAATCTGTATGCCGGGTAATGCGGATAATGATGCCTTTGATGTGGCTCGTGACATTAAGGGCAAGTTCCCGAATATCCATTGTGTCGTGTTAACTCCATTCTCTCATGGTATTACCAAGCGAATGCAGAACGAGGATTTGAGCATCTTTGATTATGTATTCTGCTGGCTGGGCAACACCAACCTCATCCTCTCCATCATCAAGTTGATTGAGGATAAGATGAATCTGGAGCATGACATCCTGGAGGCTGGTGTTCAGATGATACTCCTGGTAGAAGACTCTATTCGCTTCTACAGTTCCATCTTGCCAAACCTTTATAATTATATCCTTGAACAGAGTAAGAACTTTTCCAAGGAGGCCCTGAATCGTCATGCGGCTACCATGCGTATGCGTGGTCGCCCTAAGGTGGTTTTGGCCCGTACCTATGAGGAGGCGAAAAAACTGTATGATAAGTATTCCAATAATACCCTTGGTGTCATCAGCGATGCCCGATTCCCTTTGAAGAGTGCAGCTAAGGCTTTTGGAAACGAGGTTGATGAGGATATCAAGCCAGAGCATGGTACAGATACCTTCGGTCGCGAGAAGTGTCCTGATGCAGGTTTGCAGCTTTTCCGCTACATCCGGAAGCATGATTCTTTCGTGCCCCTTATCCTCGAAAGTTCAGAGAGTGATAATCGTGCCAAGGCAGAAGCAGAAGGCTTCCGCTTCGTTGATAAGAATTCCAAGAAGATGAGTGTAGATCTTCGCAGATTGATGGAGGAGCACATGGGCTTTGGCGATTTCATATTCCGTGATCCTAAGACTCACGAGGAGATTATGCGTATCAGAAGCCTGAAGGAGTTGCAGGATAATATCTTCAATATCCCTAACGATTCGATGCTCTATCATATCAGCCGCAATCACATGAGCCGCTGGCTTTGTGCCCGTGCCATCTTCCCAGTGTCGGCTTTCCTGAAGCACGTTACTTGGGAAAAGCTGCAGGATGTGGATGCCCACAGGCAGATTATCTTCGATGCCATCGTGCAGTATCGTCACATGAAAAACATCGGTGTAGTGGCTGTTTTCGACCGCATGAAGTTTGACAAGTATGCCCACTTTGCCCGCATCGGAGAAGGCTCCCTGGGCGGAAAGGGTAGAGGTCTTGCTTTCCTCGACAATATCATCAAGCGTCATCCTGAGTTCAACCAGTATGAGAATGCCACCGTGCAGATTCCGAAAACCGTGGTGCTCTGTACCGACATCTTTGATGCATTCATGATGAATAACAACCTTTATCCGATAGCGTTGAGCGATGCCAGCGATGAAGAGATATTGAAGCACTTCCTGCATGCGCAGCTGCCTGATTCCCTGATAGCCGACTTCTTCACCTTCTTCGAGGCAACGAAGAGTCCTATCGCCATCCGATCCAGTTCGCTTCTTGAGGATGCACACTATCAGCCTTTTGCCGGCATCTATTCCACCTATATGATACCTTATCTTGAGGATAAGTATCAGATGCTCCAGATGCTGGCTTGTGCCATCAAGGGCGTGTATGCCTCCGTGTTCTATCGTGATTCCAAGGCGTATATGACTGCCACCAGCAACGTCATCGACCAGGAGAAGATGGCGGTTATCCTGCAGCAGGTAGTGGGTAAGGATTATGGAACCCGATTCTACCCAACGATGAGTGGGGTGCTCCGTTCGCTCAACTATTATCCTATCGGAGATGAGGAGGCGGAGGAAGGTATTGCCAGCCTTGCCCTCGGATTGGGTAAGTATATCGTGGATGGTGGTCAGACCCTGCGCGTCTGTCCTTATCATCCGCATCAGGTGCTCCAGACTTCAGAAACGGAGTTGGCTTTGCGCGATACGCAGACCCAGTTTTATGCCCTCGACATGCAGCATGTGGGTGAGGATTTCAAGGTAGATGATGGCTTCAACATCCTCAAGCTTCGGGTCAAGGATGCCGTGGAAGACCAGAGCCTTACTTATATTGCTTCTACTTTCGATCCATACGACCAGGTTATCAATGATGGTGTTTATGAGACTGGTCGTAAGTTGATTACCTTTGCCAGTGTGCTTCAGCATGAAGTAGTACCATTGCCAGAGTTGATGCAGATGTCGATGAAGTTTGGTTCCGAGGCGATGCGCCGTCCTGTGGAAATAGAGTTTGCCTGCAATATCAACGACGATAGAACCTGCGAGTTCTATCTGCTTCAGATTCGTCCGATTGTGGATGCCAAGGAGATGCTCGATGAGGATGTGAAGGCGATACCGGATGCCGACTGTCTGCTCCGTTCCCACAATTCGCTCGGGCATGGAATCTGTGAAGATGTGGTGGATGTAGTCTATGTGAAATACGATGATCACTTCTCTGCGATGAACAATTTCTATGTGGCCGATGATATTGAGCGTATCAACCGTAAGTTCCTTGCCGAAGGTAAGAATTATGTATTGATAGGTCCTGGTCGTTGGGGCTCTAGCGATCATTATCTGGGTGTGCCGGTCAAATGGCCGCATATCAGCGCTGCCCGGGTTATCGTAGAGGTGGCTCTGAAGAATTACAATATCGATCCTAGTCAGGGTACTCACTTCTTCCAGAACCTCACCTCTTTTGGTGTGGGATACTTTACGGTAGACACCAATGCGGAAGAAGGAGGCTTTGTAAATAAGGAAATCCTGGATGCAATGCCGGCTGTCGAGGAGACGCAATATGTCCGTCATGTGCGCTTTGAGCACCCGATGAGAATTCTGATGGATGGTAAGAAGCAGGAAGGAGCCGTCTTGAT
>USQD01000166.1 GCA_900556795.1 uncultured Prevotella sp.
AAAAGTTTCTGGCTGTATATTCTTGACAGTTAATGCTTTACATACGAATAGTTATAGTGCTGTTTCCTTTTATGAGAAGAACCATTTCGCCAAGCTTACTCCTGTACCACAATTTGACGTTTGGCCTATGTATAAAACTTTGTGGTATTAATCCGTGAGATCCGTGTGGGGACTTTTAAAGGTAAAAAGGTAAAAAATCTGTGGGAATCTGTGAGATCTGTGGGACGAAAAAAGAGGGTGTGTCATGAACTTATGACACACCCTCTTTATCTTATGACGACAGAGATTTAGAACTCTGCGTTCTTTGGTGTACGTGGGAATGGAATCACATCACGGATGTTCTGCATACCGGTTACAAAGAGAATCAAACGCTCAAAACCGAGACCGAAACCTGCATGTGGACATGAACCATACTTACGGGTATCAAGATACCAACTCATATCCTTCATAGGAATGTTGCGAGCCTCTATCTCACCCATCAACTTGTCATAGCTCTCCTCACGGACTGAACCACCGATGATCTCACCAATCTGTGGGAACAAAACGTCGGTACCCTGAACGGTCTGACCGCTCTTGCCACCGAAACCACTCTCCTCCTCGTCTATCTTCATATAGAAT
Source organism: uncultured Prevotella sp. (assembly GCA_900556795.1). Taxonomy (GTDB): domain Bacteria; phylum Bacteroidota; class Bacteroidia; order Bacteroidales; family Bacteroidaceae; genus Prevotella. The sequence continues at coordinate 619 of USQD01000166.1, forward strand.
GCCTTGATAGCCTTTGGATAGTTGGTCATGATAACTGGACGCTTGAAGTGCTCCTCTACGAGGAAACGCTCGTGCTCTGAAGCCAGGTCATCACCCCACTCGCATGGGAACTCAAACTTCTTGCCGTTGGCGATAGCCTCCTGCAGAATGCGGATACCCTCAGTATATGGAAGATGAACGAAATCTGAATTCAATACGCCCTCCAAACGAGCGATCAAGCCCTTGTCAATCATCTTGTTCAAGAAAGCAAGATCGTCCTTGCAATGCTCGAGTGCCCAACGGATACAATACTTGATGAAATCTTCCTCCAACTCCATCAAACCGTCCATATCCAGGAAAGCAACCTCTGGCTCTACCATCCAGAACTCAGCCAGGTGGCGAGGAGTATTACTGTTCTCTGCACGGAAGGTTGGACCGAAGGTGTAGATAGCACCGAGTGCCGTAGCACCCAACTCACCCTCCAACTGACCGGAAACGGTCAATGAAGTCTGCTTTCCGAAGAAATCATCAGAGTAGTCAATCTTTCCATCCTCTGTTTTCTTGAGGTTGTAGAGGTTCTTGGTGGTTACCTGGAACATCTGTCCAGCACCTTCGCAATCGCTCGCTGTGATGAGCGGAGTGTTGAAATAGAAGTATCCATGCTCATGGAAGTAAGTGTGGATAGCCATCGCCATGTTATGACGGATGCGCATCACGGCACCGAAGGTATTGGTACGGAGACGGAGATGAGCATACTGACGCATGTATTCGAAGCTCTGTCCCTTCTTCTGCATAGGATAGTCGCCACCGCAGAGACCATAGATCTCGATGCTGTCGCACTGGATTTCTACACTCTGTCCGGCACCCTGGCTTTCAACCAGAGTACCCATTACGCTGATGCAGGCACCAGTGGTAATCTGACGGAGCTGATTTTCATCGACCTTTGATGGGTCGACTACTATCTGAACATTATTAATAGTAGAACCATCGTTAAGAGCGATAAAATCGACTGCTTTGCTACTACGATGGGTACGTACCCATCCCTTTACATTCACGATTGAGTTGTAGGCAGTGCTCTTGAGCACGTCTACAACCTTAGTTCTTTTGATCTTTTCCATTGTTTATTACTCTGTTTTATTCAAAAGCACCCATGCGGAGCATGTCTACTTCTTTCTCTGTAAGGAAGCGCCAGTCGCCACGACGAAGGTTCTTCTTAGTCAAGCCTGCGAACTGTACACGATCCAACTTAGTTACACGATAGCCAAGGCTCTCGAAGATACGGCGAACGATACGGTTCTTGCCGCTGTGGATTTCGATGCCTACCTGTGCCTTATCGCGCTCGTCAGCATACTCGATAGCATCTGCCTTGATTTCACCATCTTCCAAAGTGATACCCTCACGAATCTGCTCCATATCATGAGATGTAAGGTTCTTGTCAAGGTGTACGTGATATACCTTCTTCTTCAAGAACTTAGGGTGAGTCAACTTAGAAGCCAAGTCACCATCGTTGGTGAGAAGGAGTACACCGGTAGTATTGCGGTCGAGACGACCAACAGGATAGATGCGCTCAGGGCAAACGTCCTTCACGAGGTCCATCACAGTCTTGCGCTGCTGAGGATCATCGCTAGTGGTAACGTAATCCTTAGGCTTGTTGAGCAATACATAAACCTTCTTCTCCAAAGATACAGGAGTATCGTGGAACTTCACCTCATCGGTGCGAAGAATCTTGGTACCCAACTCAGTTACCACCTCACCATTTACGGTAACAACACCTGCCTGGATGAACTCATCAGCCTCACGGCGTGAGCATACACCAGCATTGGCGAGGAACTTGTTCAGGCGCAATGGCTCTGTAGGGTCGAAGTTCTCCTCCTTGTATTCAATTCTCTTCTTGAGACTATATTTTGCATTAGGATCATAACCTGGTGTGCGCTGACGGAAACCGCCACCACCACGGTTGTTGTTGTAGCCACCGCCACGGTTGTTATTGTAGCCACCCTGCTGTGGACGACCGTAGCCACCCTGCTGTGGACGACCGTAGCCACCCTGCTGAGGACGACCGTAGCCACCCTGCTGTGGACGACCGTAGCCACCCTGCTGTGGACGACCGTAACCACCCTGCTGAGGACGACCATAGCCACCCTGCTGTGGACGACCGTAACCGCCCTGCTGAGGACGACCGTAACCGCCACCATTATTACTATTATAGCCACCACGGTTGCTGTTGTAGCCACCCTGCTGAGGACGGCCATAGCTGCCACCATTGTTGTAACCACCCTGCTGAGGACGGTGACCGCCACCACGGTTGCTGTTGTAACCGCCACGGCTCTGGTATCCGCTGTGCTGTGGGCGCTCGGTATTAGAGCTCTGCAAGCCAGCTCCGAATCCTTCTGGACGGAAGCCGCCTTCGTTATTGCTACTACTTCTATCGCTATTGAATGAAGAGCGATGAGTGTTGATACGTGGACGCTGAGTGCGACCTACTGGGCGATAACTCTTCTGATAACCGCCTGTTGGGTTGTAGCCCTCTCGGGTGTTCTCTTTCTCAGATGCATGATCCTGAGGTTTGTTTCCTAATTCTGAATCCATTTTCTTTAAAATCTTAATTTAAGCCTCACGGCCGGGTTAGTAAAAAAAATATAATTATATATATATTATGTTGAATATCTTCATGCTATTGCTACCCTGGGGGAAGCCGGCAGTATTTAGATGCCCGTATAATTGCTTGGAGTGATAGCCATCAGTTCAGCCTTTACGCTGTCGCTGACGTTCAATCCCTGAATAAATTCATGGATGGTCTCTTCTGTCATGTGCTTGTTGGTACGAGTCAATGCCTTCAAAGCCTCGTATGGATGTGGATAAGCCTCACGACGGAGGATGGTCTGAATAGCCTCAGCAACGACAGCCCAGGTATTATCCAAATCTTCCTGCAACTTCTCCTCGTGGAGGATGAGCTTGCGCAATCCCTTCAGGGTACTCTGGATAGCGATGACGCTATGACCGAGAGGCACACCGATATTACGGAGCACGGTACTGTCGGTAAGGTCGCGCTGCAGACGGCTTACCGGGAGCTTCTGAGCCAGGAACTGAAGGATGGCATTGGCAATACCCAGGTTACCCTCGCTGTTCTCGTAATCGATAGGGTTTACCTTATGTGGCATGGCACTTGAACCAACTTCTCCCGCCTTGATCTTCTGCTTGAAGTAATCCATAGAGATATACATCCAGAAGTCACGGTCCAAGTCGATGATAATGGTGTTGATGCGACGGATGGCATCAAAGATAGCACCGAGATGATCGTAGTTACTGATCTGAGTGGTATACTGTTCACGCTCCAAGCCGAGCTTCTCGCTGACGAACTTGTTGCCGAAAGCTTTCCAGTCATATTCCGGATAAGCTACATGGTGGGCATTGTAGTTACCTGTAGCACCACCAAACTTAGCAGTAAACTTGCAAGCCTTCAAAGACTCGAGCTGTTCGGTAAGACGATAAACATAAACCATGATTTCCTTACCCAAACGGGTAGGAGAAGCTGGCTGACCGTGGGTCTTAGCCAACATAGGCACATCCTTCCACTCATCAGCATAAGTCTGGAGCTGTGCAATGAGTTCCTCCACCTGTGGGCAGAAGCACTCCTCCAAAGCCTCCTTGACAGAAAGAGGCACACTGGTATTGTTGATGTCCTGAGATGTAAGACCGAAGTGAATGAACTCCTTGTAGTCATCCAATCCACCAATCTTATCAAATTCTTCCTTGATAAAATACTCTACGGCTTTTACGTCGTGATTAGTTACTTTCTCAATGTCCTTGACACGTTGAGCCTCATTTTCATCAAAGTTACGGTAGATATCACGCAAACGCTCGAACAGCGACTTATCGAAAGAAGCCAGCTGTGGCAATGGTAATTCACATAAAGTAATGAAATACTCTATCTCTACTCGAACACGATAACGAATAAGAGCATACTCAGAGAAATAGTTTGCGAGTTGCTCTGTTTTTCCCCTGTAACGACCATCTATAGGCGATATGGCAGTCAATAAATCTAAATTCATATTTAATACGTATTATATATAGGGTGCAAAGTTAATGAATATATTTGAAAAAACAGCGAAAAACGATATTTTTTAGCTTTAATTAAAAAAAGGTCTCTCAACTTTCGTTGAAAGACCTTCATGAGAAGTGGGCGTTGACGGATTCGAACCGCCGACCCTCTGCTTGTAAGGCAGATGCTCTAAACCAACTGAGCTAAACGCCCTCTAAAAAAATCCCCGTTCATTATCATAATAACCAACAGGGAAAAATACCCCTGTGGGCGCTGACGGATTCGAACCGCCGACCCTCTGCTTGTAAGGCAGATGCTCTAAACCAGCTGAGCTAAGCGCCCT
>USQD01000167.1 GCA_900556795.1 uncultured Prevotella sp.
AAACAGCTGTGTATTCGCACAATTCATTTTTTTATTGTATATTTGTGCCCGAAAGTATAAACTGTGGTCGCACACACATGCTTTGGTTCAATAATCAATTGATGGAAATGCACAGCCGGCACATATTACTATATAATAATGTTCGCGCGAAGCTTTCCTCAAAAATAAATACTTAAAACAATGGCCGAAAAAATCAGAATCAAGGATATTGCTGAAAGAGCTGGCGTATCCGTCGGAACGGTTGACCGAGTTCTCCATGAGCGCCCCAACGTATCCAAGACTGCCCGTGAAAAGGTGGAGAAGGCGCTGAAGGAGATGAATTACCAACCCAACATGTACGCCAGTGCATTGGCGTACAACAAATCGTACACCTTCTATCTGCTCATCCCTAAGCACGAATCGGAAGCTTACTGGGAAGAGATTGAGGAAGGTGCAAAGAAGTGTGAAGAGACGCGCCGCGATTTCCATATCGACGTAGAGATCAGATTTTACGAGCGCTCCAATGAGGATTCGTTCCGTGAGATGTCGAAAGAGATTCTGGAAGCACAGCCTGAGGGCGTCATCGTGGTTCCGTCTTCGCTCGCCGTAACACGGGAGTTGACCGAACAGCTGCATCATAAAAGCATCCCCTTCATCCTCCTCGACTCATACATGCCCGACCTGCGTCCGCTCTCATTCTTCGGTCAGGATTCGTTCTGCTCTGGCTTCTTCTCAGCCAAGATGCTGATGATGATTGCCAGTGGCGAGAAGGAAATCATGCTGATGAGACAGACCAAGGACGGAAAGGTGGTCAGCAAGCAGCAGGACAACCGAGAGGTAGGTTTCCGCCACTACATGCACGACCACTTCCCACAGGTGGAAATCAAGGTACTTGACCTGCCGCTCAACGGAACCCGAAACGAATACGTGAAGATGCTGGAGAGATATTTTGCCGAGCATCCGGATACGCATCACTGCATCACCATGACATCGAAGGCACATATCGTGGGCGACTTCATCCTGAAAACCAACCGCCGTGATGTTCAGATCATGGGCTATGACATGGTGGAGAAGAATGCCCACTGTCTGCGCGAGGGAAGCATCTCGTTCCTCATCGCACAGCACGCCTACATGCAGGGTTACTACTGTGTAGACACCCTCTTCCAGGCAATCGTGCTGAAGAAGAAGGTGACCACCGTGAACTACATGCCTATCGAGCTGCTGATGAAGGAGAACGTAGACTTCTATCGCAGAACGCAAATCTAAAAATGATTCTGATTGAAGGAAATAAGTATTTGAATATATACATATTATAAAAATATAAAACAACTACAGAATGAAACTATCAAGCTTTATCAAGATTAACCCTGCCGACTCGGTAGTGGTTTGCTTGCGCCCAATGAAGAAGGGCGAAGTGATTGAGGTAGATGGTAAGACCATCACCCTGTTGCAGGATACTCCTGCTGGACATAAGGTGCTCATCGACGATGCCGCCGAAGGAAAGGACATCATCAAGTACGGTTATCCTATCGGCCACGCCAAGAAGGACCTGAAGCAGGGCGAATGGGTGAACGAGAATAATCTCAAGACCAATCTCGCAGGAACTCTGGAGTATACCTACAACCCTGTAGACGAGCAGTTGAGCATCGCACAGGAGAACCGCACCTTCAAGGGATTCGTTCGCAAGAACGGCGAAGTAGGTGTAAGAAACGAAATCTGGGTGGTCCCTACTGTGGGCTGCGTGAACGGAATCGCAGAGAAGCTTGTTGAACTCCTGAAGAAGGAGACCAACTGCGAGGGAATCGACGCCATCCACGCATGGCACCATAACTATGGCTGCTCTCAGCTTTCAGGCGACCATGAGAACACCCGTAAGGTGTTGCGAGACATCTGCCTTCATCCAAATGCTGGCGCTGTGCTCGTACTCTCTCTCGGCTGTGAGAACAATCAGGCTGACGCTTTCATGGAGATGCTTGGCGACTACGACAAGGACCGCATCAAACTTCTTGTAACACAGAAGGTTGAAGGCGATGAGCTGGAGGAAGGCATGAAGCTGCTCCGTGACCTCTATCAGAAGGCTAAGGAAGACAAGCGCAAGGACGTGCCGGTAAGCAAGCTCCGCGTAGGTTTGAAGTGTGGCGGTTCTGACGGCTTCAGCGGAATCACAGCCAATCCATTGGTAGGTGAATTCTCTGACTGGCTGGTTGCTCAGGGCGGAACATCTATCCTCACCGAGGTGCCTGAGATGTTTGGTGCAGAGACCATCCTGATGAACCGTTGTGAAAACAAGGAACTCTTCGACAAGACTGTTCACCTCATCAACGACTTCAAGGAGTACTTCCTCAGCCACGGTGAGCCAGTTGGCGAGAATCCTTCTCCAGGCAACAAGGCTGGTGGAATCTCTACCCTCGAAGACAAGGCGCTGGGCTGTACACAGAAGTGCGGCCGTGCTCCGGTTAGCGGCGTATTGCAGTATGGTGATCGTCTGGAGACTACCGGTCTCAACCTCCTTTCAGCTCCAGGCAATGACCTCGTAGCAGCCACAGCACTGGCTTCTGCAGGTTGCCAGCTCGTACTCTTCACCACCGGTCGTGGAACGCCATTCGGCACCTTCGTACCAACCATGAAGATTTCTACCAACAGCAATCTGGCAAAGAACAAGCCAAACTGGATTGACTTCAATGCCGGTGAACTGGTAGAGGGTACTGAGATGAAGGATCTTGTACGCAAGTTTATCGATAAGATTATCGCCGTAGCCAGTGGCGAGGAAGCCCGCAATGAGAAGAACGGCTACAGCGAGATCTCCATTTTCAAGAATGGAGTAACATTATAACATTAATTTTAAGACATGAGTAATAAAAAAGGTTTGCTGGCGCTATCGCCGTTATTTCTGCTGATTGTCCTCATCGCAGCGTTCACCATCTATTCTACGGATGTGACTCACAAGGACACTAACTTGTCGCTCACCGTGGCATTCATGATATCCAGTATCTATGCCGTGGCGATTTCGGGCGGAATGCCCATCAAGAAGCGAGTGGACACCTACAGTAAGGGAGCTGGCGCCAACAACCTGATGCTCATGTTGTGGATATACGTACTGGCAGGTGCGTTCGCAGCATCGGCAAAGGCTATGGGGGCTGTAGACGCCACTGTGAACCTGGCGCTGAGCGTTCTGCCTGCCAGCATGATTCTTCCAGGACTCTTCCTGGCGGCTTGCTTCATCTCCATCTCCATCGGTACCAGTGTAGGAACGGTGGTGGCGCTGGTTCCTATAGCAGCCGGACTGGCTAATTCCATGCACGGCAATGTGGGCATGATGACCGCCATCATTGTGGGTGGCGCCTATTTTGGCGACAACCTTTCGTTCATCTCTGATACGACGGTGGTGGCAACCCAGACGCAAGGTTGCCGGATGAGCGATAAGTTCAGGGTGAATTCGCTCATCGTGGGTCCTGCAGCCCTCATCATCCTCGGCGTCTATGCCGTGATGGGAATCGGTCTTCAAGCTCCAACCGACATTGCAGACGTGGAATACTTCAAGGTATTACCTTATATATTAGTACTCGTCTGCGCCATAGCCGGCATGAATGTGATGGCTGTTCTGGCAATGGGCACGATACTCTGTGGAGTCATCGGCGTGGCAAGCTACTATCTCGGTTCTCCCCTCTCCTACGACCTCTTTGGCTGGTTCTCGGCAATGGGCAATGGAATCACGGGCATGGGCGAGCTGGTGATTATCGCCATGATGGCAGGCGGAATGCTGGAAATCATCCGGGAAAACGGAGGAATCAACTATATCATCGACAAGATTACCGCCCGTGTTCACGGCAAGCGTGGAGCCGAACTCTCCATTGCTGCGCTCGTATCGCTGGTGAATATCTGTACAGCCAACAACACGGTGGCAATCCTGACTGTGGGAAATATCGCAAAGAAGATAGGTGATAAGTTTGGCGTAGACAACCGTAAGGCAGCCAGCATCCTCGACACCTTCTCGTGTATGGTGCAGGGAATGATTCCTTACGGAGTTCAGATGCTTCTGGCAGCCGGTCTTGCAGGAATCAGTCCGATGGACATTCTGCCCTATCTCTACTATCCGGTAGCCATCGGTATTGCCGCCTTCCTCGCAATCATCTTCCGCTATCCGAAGCGATATAATTAAAAAGAAGAGATATAAAAGAAAAATATCATTTAAAAATCAGGCGATATGAACTTTTTACAGCGTAATCTTTTCATCAAACTGCGTTCCGAGAATTTCGGAACCGATGAAGAACTGGAACCAATGACAACCTTCAAAATGCAGAAGATTGCCAAGATGATGAAGAACCTCAGCGACATTCCTGAGGGAGAAGTTCGCATGAACAACAGTTTTCTGAATCGCCGTCTTACTAAGATACAAGATGACGAACGCCATGCTATTGATACTTCGATAGAAACCGTCTACCTGCTGCGCATCATCGTGGGCAATGTGAACAGCATCCTGAAAAACGGAATCAATCTGAAGGGAATCATCCAGCTGGGCAACTACCTGCGCACGAAAGGCGACAAGGTAGACTTTGTGAAGCTGGAAAAATGGCTTGCCAAACTTCGCATCCAGCGCATCGCACAACTGGAAGGCAGTGTACTCATCACCTTCTTCGACTTCGAACAGGACGAAATCCCATTCGTGCGCCACATAGAGCCAGGTGCCTACAAACATACGCTGCGCTCGCTCTATTACAACATTACGGAGCATCAGGACATTCAGTTTGAACAGAACAATGCCGGCTTCGTTCATACCACCGGAGGCACCATGCGCCAAAATCTGCGCCGAAGCATGCGCTTTCTGCAGTATGCCCCGATAGAGACCATGAGCAATTTCATGAACAACTTCTTCCGTTCACTTTCAGAAATCGAAGAATAACGAAGATCGGAAGAGCGTCGTGTAGGGAAAGAGTGTAGATCTCGGTGGTCGCCGTATCATTAAAAAAAAAAAAAAA
>USQD01000168.1 GCA_900556795.1 uncultured Prevotella sp.
GTGCTGCCTATAGGCGTTATTCCTTTTATCATAGCTGAGAATATAGCAAAGAGGTATCCTAATCTGAAGCCTTATAAAATTGAAAAAGAGGTTGGCGGATATGAAATTGATATTCCTGGTTACGACCTCTATTACAGCTATAATGGTATGTTCATACGTGTTGAAATTGACAAATAACAGAAGAGGGTGTGTCATGGATTTATGACACACCCTCATGCATTTAAGAAAGTTTTAGGATAACATCCTAAAACTTTTCTCCTATCCCCATATCTAGGTATTTTCTGGAAACCATCATTTTTAGGTATTGCAGATTCCGGAAAAAGGATGTAACTTTGCACTCGAAAATAAAATGTAACTAAAAGAGATTAAGGACAAATGAAAACAACAATCGTAATTTATGGCTCTTCCACTGGCTCATGCCAGTCGATTGCCGAAACCATCGCCTCTAAGTTGGGCGTGGAAGCAGTAGATGTAGCTAACATCGATGATGCTACTATCGCAAGTCATGAGAATCTTCTTCTCGGTACTTCTACCTGGGGTGCCGGCGAGATGCAGGATGACTGGTATGACGGCGTGAAGACGCTGAAGAGTGCCGGCTTGGCTGGCAAGACTGTTGCCCTCTTCGGTTGCGGCGACAGCGAGTCTTACCCTGATACATTCTGCGGTGGCATGAAGGAACTCTATGATGCCGCTGTTGAGGCTGGCGCTACCGTATTGCCTGGCGTTTCTACAGATGGATACAGCTATGATGACAGTGAGGCAATTGATGGTGACAAGTTCCTGGGACTGGCACTCGACGAGGTGAACGAGGACGACAAGACCGAGGAGCGCATCGATGCATGGCTCGAGGCGATCAAGCCAGCGTTGTAATTTTATTAAAAATATTTTTCAAGAATTAGAGAATGATGGAATTCTCTGATTCTTGGTTTAAAAACAGATTAATTCGGATAGTATGCAGCAGGAAATCGCAACACCAGTAGATTTGAAGGTTCTGATGAATCATATATATGAATATAAGAAGGGCGTGCGCCGCTTGGTGCTCTACACCTTCAACAAGAAATATGAGTCTTTTGCCATAACAAGATTAGAACGTCAGAACATTGATTACATCATTCAGCCGGTTGGCAACGACCGTCTGAATCTCTTCTTTGGTAAGAAGGAATGCCTGGATGCTATCCGCATGATAGTCACCAAACCATTATGCCAGCTTACGCCGGAAGAGGATTTCATCCTGGGTGCCATGCTGGGATATGATATCTGTGCCCAATGCGAACGCTATTGTGAGCGAAAGAAAAAAGTTTGCTAAGTTTTTCTTTTATCTTCGGAATATTATAATGTTAATAAAGAAAGAGCGTGATTGCCTTGTTTGGCGATCACGCTCTTTTGATGTATAAGATGATTTTCGGAATAATTTCTCTTCCTTACTTCTTCATCATTTCCTCTACGGCTCTGATGAGCTGGGTATCATGACCGGTGATGTAATCCTCTGGAGAATTATATACCTCGATGTCTGGATAGAGGGTGGTGTTCTCGCCGAATGTACCACGCATGTCGCGGCAACCTACCTGTGGAATACCGAATACCAGGCTGCGGTCCATCAAGGTCTCCCACCATACGGCAGTCATTGTTCCTGCCACCGGTGCACCAATCAGCTTACCGATGCCCAACTCCTTATATACCCATGGGAAACCATGACCGTTACTGTAGTCGTCCTCGCAGATCAGAACGCAGGATGGTTTAGTCCACTTGTTGAATGGATCCTTGCCCACTACCTTGCCGTGAGGTACAAATTCCTGATACTGCTTGCCGCTGAGCAGGGTGCAGAGGTCATCGTGCAACCAGCCACCACCATTGTGGCGCTCATCCACGATTACGGCATCCTTGTTGCGGTTCTTGTCGCTCAAGAGTTCGCTATATACGGTGCGGAAGCTCTCGCTGTTCATTGCCTTTACGTGAACATAGGCGATTCTACCCTTTGAAACGCTATCCACGATGGCACGGTTTCTATCCACCCAGCGCTTGTAGAGAAGTTCCTGCTGATAACCCTGCGAAATCGCCTTGATGGTCAGGTCGAAAGTCTTGCCCTTGGTGTTCTTGATGGTGAGGCGCACGTTCTTGCCAGCCTTTCCATCGAGCAATGCGTTGTAATCCTTACCTGCCTTGATAGCCTCGCCATCAATCTTCTCGATGATGCAGCCGGCAGTAACCTCGTTCTTCTTTACAGCGAAAGGACCACGCTTGATGACTTCCTGAATCTTCAAGCCGTCACCCTCGTAGTTAGGATCGAAGAAAGCACCGAGAGCTGCGGTAGAAAGAGATGCACCGCCAGCATAATAACGGCAACCGGTATGGCTGGCATTCAGCTCACCCAGCATCTCGCTCAACATCTCAGCGAAGTCGAAGTTATTATTAATATAAGGTAAGAACTTCTCATATACCTTGCGATAGTACTCCCAGTCCACACCCTGCATCTTTGGATCGTAGAACTTGTCAGCCACCTGGCGCCATACATGGTCGAAGAGATACTGGCGCTCCTCGGCAGGCTTGTAGTTGAATGGAGCCTCAAAGTCGATGTTGGTAGTAGCCTTGCTGCCCAGGTCAATCTTCTTGATGCTGCTGCCATTGCAGAGGAAGAGGTTCTTGATATCCTTGTCGGCAACGAAGCCGCCGCCACCGATACCCTTCATCATCAGGGTTGTGCTGCCTTCCTTCAGGTCATGGCACCAGAGGTCGTAGCCACCTTCAAAGGCTGCCTGGTAATATACCTTCTCTCCCTTGCTGTCGATGATGGCATCACCCATATTGGATGAGTTGACAGTAAGACGTACCACACGGTCGCGGCAGTTCTCGAAGTCGAGTTCGAGAGGTTTCACCTTATCCACCTCAATCTTTCCAGTCTTCTCCTCTTTCTTCTTCTTGTTTTCCTTCTTCTTCTCCTCCTTCTCGTCAACCTTCTTCTCCTTCTCGTCCTTGTTGGCCTCGGCTAATTCGAGTTCCTCCTTAGACATGCGGAAGCGGTCGTAGGCTTCGAGGTCGAGGAACATGAGATAGGCGTCGTATTCAGCACCCCATGAACCGTGACTGCGATAACCGGCACGGTCGCTCTCGAAGAGAATAGCCTTTCCTCCGAGTACCCACTTGCCGTTGCTGTCGCTGTAACCGCTGTCGGTAATATTGTGAACTTCCTTTCCATCAGCCTTTACTACGGCGATATCTGTATTGTTCCATCCGCCATTGCCGATGTAGCTGCACATGATCCACTTGCTGTCTGGGCTCCATTCAAACCAGATGTCGCCATCAGAGTAAGAGAAGTTGTACTTGCCGTCGAGCACGGTGCGCACTTCCTTCGACTTCAGGTTGATGATGCGGAGGGTAGCACGATCCTCATAGAAAGCCACCTCCTTGCCGTCAGGACTGTAGGCAGGATACTGAGAAGTAATATTGGTCTTGGTAAGCTGCTCTTCTTCTATCTCAGAGCAGTAAGTAAAGTTCTTCTCTTTCTCGTTCTTGATCTTAGCCTGGAAAATCTGCCATACACCATTGCGCTCAGAAGCATAGACCAAACTTCTGCCATCAGGAGCAAAGCTCAGGTTGCGCTCCTGCTGAGGAGTATCGGTGATTCGCTTGGTGGTCTTGTATTCTGTAGAGGTAACATATACATCGCCGTGCAACACGAAAGCCACCTCCTTGGCATCTGGAGAAAGCGCAATCTCGGTAGCACCCCAAGACTGAACCTTGCGGATGAGGCTTGGTTCATCGTTGTCTGTTGTGATGGAGATGTTGACCTTCTGCGGCTGTCCACCTTCCTTTACGGTATAGATTTCGCCATCGAAACCATAGCAGAGCAAACCATTATCGGAAGAGGTGAGGAATCGTATAGGATTCTTCTTCTGCTGCGTAATCTGTGTATCCTTTCCGTTTGCGATGTTGCGGCGGTAGATGTTGAAGGAACCGTCCTGCTCGCTGAGATAGTAGAAGCTCTGGTTGTCGGCAGCCCATACCGGGTTGCGGTCCTCGCCCTTGAAGGTAGTAAGCTTCTGATATTTTCCATTGTCGAGCATCCAGATATCTCGGGTGATAGGAGAGGTATGGTGCTTGCGCCATGCGTCCTCGTAACCCTTCTTGTCGTGATAGAGCACCTGACCGTTCTTGTTGATGCTGATGTTCTCCATCGGAAGAACGGAATACAACTTAGGACGACCTCCCTCTGTGCTTACCTCGTAAACCTGCGAAAACTCGTTAGATGCAAAGAGGTTGCTCTGGGCTGTAGGCATGATGTTGGCAGAGAAGAGTACATGGTCGTTGTCCTTGAAGGCGATAGGAGTCTCCTTGCCGCTGTTGGTGGTGAGTCGGGTTGGCGCACCACCCTTGGTAGAGATGACGTAAACATCCAGGCTGCCTTCGCGGTTGGAAGTGAAGGCAATCTTCTTGCCGTCAGGGCTCCAGATAGGCTGAGAGTCATAAGCTGCGTTGGTTGTCAACTGGCGTGCCTCGCCACCATTGGCTGGAACGCAATAGAGATCGCCCTTATAGGCAAAGGCGATGGTAGAGCCATCTGGCGAGATGGCAGGGTAGCGCATCCACAACGGACCTTGCTGGGCATGGGATGCCAGAGATGCTGTCAGAAGGGCAGCGCTAAGAATCAGTTTCTTCATTATTATAAAGTTTCTGTTTGATTTATGTTGCAAAGTTACAGTTTTTATGCGAAACTACCAAACTTAATTCCGTAAAACCGTGAAATTGCTACTCATTTATTAGGAGATTGTAAGCAGAACCTTTCACTCTGATACCTACTTGTAAGTATAAAAAATGTGAAAATCACAATTTCTAGGTATTGTACGATTTCTAAATAAGCCTTATCTTTGCAGCCCGAAAAAAGGAATAGATATGAAAAAAGGATTAGGAAAAATCAGAAAGATTAAAAAGAAACACATCTT
>USQD01000169.1 GCA_900556795.1 uncultured Prevotella sp.
CGCCCGCCAGAATCCGGCCGCGGTTATTCCGGCGGGTTTTGGCTGTTTTCAAGTCGAAAAAAATCATTTTTTCAGCGCTTGTCGCTTTAACTATGGTCTTGATGCTGGGCAGTTGTGGAAGCACCAAGAACGTGGCTTATTTTCAAAACATTGATTCTATCAGTTTAGCGGGTTCTAGAATTCTTTATGAGGCTAAAATCATGCCAAAAGATGAACTTACCATTACAGTAATCACCACTGACCCAAAGGCTGCTATGCCTTTTAACTTAGCAGTATCTAATACAATTGGTACCAGTGGACAGTTGTCTGCCTCGCAAGGATCTTTGCAGGGCTACTTGGTTGACAACAATGGTAATATTGAGTTTCCGGTTGTGGGAACTTTGCATGTTGGTGGCTTGACTAAAAAACAGGCAGAGGATCTTGTAAAAGATAAGGTTAAACCTTATCTTGCTGTAAGCGAGAATCCAATCGTTACAGTTCGTATGGCTAGTTATCACGTTTCAATATTGGGTGAAGTTACCAGTCCTGGTATCATTTCTGTACCACAGGAGAAAATGAGTATCCTTGAGGCTTTGGCTCAGGCAGGAGACTTGACAATCTATGGTAGGCGTGATAATGTGATATTGATTCGTCAGGATGCTATGGGAGAAAAGCATTACCATCGTTTGAATCTTAATGATGCTAATGTTATTAATTCTCCATTCTATTATCTTCAGCAGAATGATATCATCTATGTTGAACCAAATAAGGTGAAGGCACAGAATTCTGCCATTGGATCATCTACCACATTGTGGTTCTCGGCTGTTGGTACATTGATTTCTGTCGCATCATTGATAGTCAATATCTTGCGATAAAGATGAGTGTGTGAAAGAAAGGAAATATCAGGAATAACGAACGGAAATTACAACATAAATAAGATAAATATGTGTGGCATAGTAGGATATTTAGGTAAGGGAGACGCTTATCCAGCCCTCATCAAGGGTTTGAAGCGCCTGGAATACCGTGGATACGATTCTGCGGGAGTAGCCCTTATTTGCAATGATGGCTCTTTGAATGTTTATAAGGCAAAGGGCAAGGTGGCAGATTTGGAAGCGTTCTGCTCTGACAAGGATATTTCAGGACATGTGGGTATCGCTCATACTCGTTGGGCTACTCACGGAGAGCCTTCAGCTGTGAATGCTCATCCTCACTATTCTTCAAGCAAGAATCTTGCCATGATTCATAATGGTATTATTGAAAACTATGCCGATATCAAGAAGAACCTGATTGCCAAAGGGGTGGAGTTCAAGAGCGAGACCGATACTGAGGTGCTCGTACAGCTCATCGAATACATCCAGGTGAAGAAGGATCTTGATTTGTTGACTGCCGTTCAGGTTGCGCTCCGTCAGGTGATTGGTGCCTATGCCATTGCTATTCTCGACAAGCGTCACCCTGACCAGATCATCGCAGCCCGCAAGCAGAGTCCGTTGGTAGTGGGTATTGGAGAGGACGGAGAGTTCTATCTCGGTTCAGATGCCAGCCCTATCATTGAATATACCGACAAGGTGGTTTACCTGGAGGATGGCAACATTGCAGTGATGCGCCTCGGTCAGGAATTGCAGGTGGTGAATATCCAGAACGTAAAACTAAACCCGGAGGTTCAGACTGTGGATATCGATCTCGGTCAGATAGAGAAGGGCGGTTTCCCTCACTTCATGTTGAAGGAAATCTTCGAACAGCCAGAATGTCTGCGCAACTGTATGCGTGGCCGTGTAGTGAGTCGCACCGTGGAAACCCGTGTGATGACCGATGGCGACGATACAACCTGCAAGACGGAGACAGAGATGGGCGTAGTGCTCAGCTCCATTACCGACCATCGCCAGCAGCTCCTCAACGCCAAGCGAATCATCATCGTGGCTTGTGGTACTTCCTGGCATGCTGGACTCATCGGCAAACAGATGATAGAAAACTATTGTCGCATTCCTGTAGAAGTAGAATATGCATCAGAGTTCCGTTACCGCAATCCTGTGGTAACGAAGGATGATGTCGTTATTGCCATTTCCCAGAGTGGTGAAACCGCTGATACCTTGGCTGCCATCAAGCTTGCCAAGGAGGGTGGCGCGTTTATCTATGGTATCTGTAACTCCATCGGTTCTTCCATTGCACGAGAGACAGATACAGGTACCTATATTCACGTAGGTCCGGAGATTGGTGTTGCCTCTACCAAGGCATTCACCGGTCAGGTTACCGTCCTTATCCTCCTGGCACTTGCCATCGGTAAGGAGAGGGGAACCATCAGTGAAAACGAATATCAGAAGATTACAGAACAGCTTTGGAACATTCCGGCAAAGATGAAGGAGGTGCTGAAGCTCAACAATAAGATAGCTGACTTGAGCCGTACCTTTACGTACGCTCGTAATTTCATCTATCTGGGTCGCGGATTCCAATATCCTGTAGCCCTGGAGGGTGCATTGAAGTTGAAGGAGATTAGTTACATCCACGCTGAAGGTTATCCTGCAGCGGAGATGAAACATGGCCCTATTGCCCTGATTGACAGCGACATGCCTGTGGTTGTTGTTGCCACCCACAACTTTATGTACGAGAAGGTCTTGTCTAATATCCAGGAGATTAAAGCCCGTCAGGGACGTGTCATTGCCATTGTCAGCAAAGGTGATGAAACCATCTCTAAAATTGCCGACGAAGTGATTGAACTCCCTGAGACCTTGGAGTGCCTGGAGCCATTATTGGCTACCATTCCTTTGCAGCTCTTGGCTTACCATGTTGCTGTATGTAAGGGCAAGGACGTTGACCAACCTAGAAATTTGGCCAAGTCGGTTACTGTGGAATAATATCTAAAGGGAATCGTCGTTGCTTGACGTTTCCCTTTTTTTGGAGGGGTATCCCCTGGAAGGGGGTATTCCGCTGATAGATTATTCGAATTTAACAAAATAGGTATATTCAAATTTAACTAATTAATAATAGTGAGATGGAACCATTGAAACATGAATGTGGCGTAGCAATGATCAGATTGCTCAAACCACTGGAGTACTACCAGCAGAAGTACGGCACTTGGATGTACGCACTCAACAAGCTCTATCTGATGATGGAGAAGCAGCACAACCGTGGACAGGAGGGTGCTGGTATGGCTTGTGTCAAACTGGGCGGAAAGCCTGGACATGAGTATATGTTTCGTGAGCGTGCAGAGGGCAAGAACGCCGTGACCGAGATTTTCGGTAAGGCGAATGCCAACTTCAAGGACTTGACTCCCGAGCAGCTTGCCGACGCTAAGTTTGCCCAAGAGGAACTGCCTTTCGCAGGCGAACTCTACATGGGACACCTGCGCTACAGCACCACCGGAAAGAGTGGCATTCAGTATGTGCACCCATTCCTGCGCCGCAACAACTGGAAGGCGAAGAACCTCTGTCTTTGCGGCAACTTCAACATGACCAACGTAGATGAAATCTTCCAGGAGCTGACCAAGCAGGGCCAGAGTCCACGCATCTACAGCGACACCTACATCATGCTTGAACTGATGGGGCACCGCTTGGACAGAGAGGTGGAGCGAAACTTCGTGGCAGCAAAGGCGATGGAGATGGAGAACACCGACATCACCAACTACATCGAAGACCACGTGAAGATGAGCAACGTGCTCAAGACCACGATGAAGGACTTCGACGGCGGTTATGTGGTCTGCGGTATCACCGGTTCGGGAGAGATGTTCTCCATGCGCGACCCTTGGGGCATTCGTCCTGCTTTCTACTACAAGAACGATGAAATCGTAGTAGTAGCCAGTGAGCGCCCAGTGCTTCAGACCACCTTCGACCTGGAGGCAGAGGATGTGCAGGAGCTGATGCCGGGCACGGCACTTCTCGTGAAGAAGAATGGCGAGTGCAGCATCGAGCGCATCATGGAGCAGAAGGGGGATTCTGCCTGCTCTTTCGAGCGCATCTACTTCAGTCGTGGTTCCGACAAGGATATCTACCAGGAGCGTAAGCAGTTGGGCGAGCAGTTGACCCAGCCTATCCTGAAGGCAGTGGATTACGATGTAGATCACACCGTGTTCAGCTACATCCCGAACACTGCCGAGGTGGCTTACTATGGCATGTTGAGCGGTTTCAAGAAGTATCTCAACGAAAGCAAGATAGAACAGATTGCCAACCTCGACCATATTCCATCTAAGGAAGAATTATACGATATTCTCGGCGATTTCGTCCGTTCGGAGAAGATTGCATGGAAGGATATCAAGCTCCGTACCTTCATTACCGAGGGCAACAGCCGCAACGACCTGGCGAGCCACGTGTATGATGTAACCTACGGAAGCATCGAACCGAATGTGGATAATCTCGTTATCATCGACGACAGTATCGTGCGTGGTACAACCCTGAAGGAGAGCATCCTGCGCATCCTCGACCGTCTGCATCCTAAGAAGATTGTAGTCGTATCCAGTGCCCCTCAGATCCGCTATCCGGATTATTACGGCATCGATATGGCAAGACTGGAAGAGTTCTGCGTGTTCCGTGCGGCCATCCAGCTTCTGAAAGAGCGCAAGATGGTGGACCTCATCGAGCAGACCTACGAGGCATGCAAGGCAGAACTTGCCAAGCCGAAGGAGGAGCAGGTGAACCCGGTGCGTGCCATCTACAAGCCATTCACCATCGAGGAAATCAACGAGAAGATAGTGGAGATGCTCCGTCCGGAAGGCATGACCACTCCTATCCAGCTCGTGTTCCAGAGCATCGAGGGCTTGCGCGAGGCGATTCCAAACCACAAGGGCGACTGGTATTTTACCGGTCATTATCCAACCCCAGGCGGCACGAAACTCTGCAACCAGTCGTTTGTGAACTATATCGAAAACGTTTATCATAAATAAGTGAAGAGTGAAGAACGAAGAGTGAAGAATTCATTTGCTCTTATAAGTATGAAATAAAAGAATCAAATGTCAGATATGAAAAAAGT
>USQD01000170.1 GCA_900556795.1 uncultured Prevotella sp.
ATGGTGGCGGCAGCCATGCATACGAGCACAAGAATGTAAAGAATGAATATAATCTTTTTAACCATACTTAGTTGGAATCTTGATAGAATTTCCGTTGCAAAAATACGATATTATTCGGAGACGAGCAAGAGATAATCCGTATATTTGTAGATTCTGATAAAAAAAGCTGCCAAATGCTTTTGATAGCCTGGCAGCTTTTCTTATTTTTGTTTCTTCTTCTAAAAAGGCTTAGATAGCGTTGATGAATGCTACAACAGCATCACGGTCAGACTTGCTTGCATTGTAGAAGTTGATGGCTGAATTGTATGCATCGCTACGCTTATCGTAGCAGTGCCACATGATTGCCTCAACTACATTGCGGGCACGACAATCGTGCAAACGATCATCTGCGCCTGTCAACATGCTTGAGAGACCACGACCCCAAAGAGGTGTAGTACGACACCAACCTGTACGAATGTCGTTTGCCATAAAGAGACGGTGCTGAACCAAGTCTGTGTATGGGTAGATGGTCTGGTTTGGATACTTTGGCAACATGGTGCTAGGATCCTTACCGATGCTCTTGGCGTATGCCTTGATAGAGTTGTCTACCCAATAGTTATCTGCGCCAGTCTTCCATGATGGCTTGTGGCAAGTAGCGCAACCCCACTGGGTGAAGAGCTTCTTGCCTTCCTGAACCTGTGCGTTGTCGAGGTTACGAGCTGCAGGAACTGCCAGACCACGGTGCCATACCATGAAGTCGTAGTAATCTTTGTCACTCATCTCTTCCTCACCATTGTAAGGAGCACCCTTCAAGAGATACTTCTCGAAAGTCTCTTTCTTAGCGGCTGTATTGCAACTCAAGAGTTCGTTTACACGGTTCTTGATGCCCTCGTCCGTTCCATCTGCATAGTATGGGTGGAGGATAGATGTTTCATCTGCACCATTTTTCTTGATGTAGCTGATAACGTTATCGTCCTCGCTCTGATACTTAGCCCAAGCAGGAGTGGTGTAGAGGTAGTGACGGTCAGAACGGGTTACATTGGTTATGTTCCAAATGGCATTGGCACCTGGACCATCCTGTAAAGAGGCACGGGTCATGGCATAGGTAAACTTCTTCACCATCTTGGTTCCATCTGCCAACTTGTACCAGGCAGTTGAAGCCCAATCGTTAGCAGTCTTGTCCCACATGGCTGGGTTCAACTCTACGTGTTTCGCCTCATCCTGATAAACCTTCTTCATATCATCCTGGTCGATGGCGTCAAGCAAGCCTGTACCATAGATACCGATGGTAGACTCCAAGCGAACCTCATAGTTGTCAGGCTTAGGATTTGTGTTGAAAGCAGATTGTGGAATGGTTACTTCTGGATATTGCAAAGCGAAAGCCTCTCCATCCTTAGGGAACTTCATCGCCAAACCACTAGGCATCGTGCTAACTTCCTTCCACTCAATCTTCATCTGCTTTTCATCGATAGGAGCGGTGAATGGAGCCATCGCCTTGGTCTGAGGCATACCTGTAACCTCAGAAATGTAGCTGTTGGCTGCGTATGGTTTGCCATTGGCATCAACACCTGCTGTTGGGTGATATACTACGAGCAAGTAGCCATTTCCAAAGTCATCGCCAAGATACTGGTTCTTACGTTTACCATGACCGTAGTTAGGGTGGCAGTGGATACAGCTTGTGCGAACCCATGCTGGACCAAGACCCTTACGTGGTGCCTCTGTGATGGTATACAGGTGCTCGAAGAAATCCTCACCTTTGTTGAAACTGTTTGACAGTCCCTGGTTGGTGGTAGCTGGTGTTTCGGCTGAATAGCTCATACCTTCGTCTGTTCCAAGCTCGCCGCCTGGATACCATTCTGATGCCTCAAAAACATCGTTAGCCTTACCAAACTGAGAGTCACCATTTAACTTGTCATTGTTTACAACACTGTTATCGTCAGAGCAGGATGCCAATGGCAATACGAGCAAGCCGAGCAATAACATTTTGCTAATTCTTTGATAAATCATAATGTTATTCTGTTTTATAATGTTTTATTTTCTCGTTTAGCGCAGAATAGCATCTCACCAAAAAGAGTATGGTGAGATGCTTCCTGTATGTTAGTTTACCACAAGATTACTCTGGGTTTACTTCATCAAATTTCTTACCCCAAACGGTACTTACATACTTAACGAATGGGTAAGGCATACCACCAATTTTGCTGATAGCGTTAGCGATGGCAGTCTCAACACGCTGACCTTCTGCAGATGCATTATCCTTGAAGAACTGATGGAAGCTATACTTAGCTTTAGAACTTGTACCATTAGTTCCACCATACCACAAGTTCTCGATAGAACGGATGTTGTTCTGGAAGTCGGTGATAGAGTTGTAGCTATATGGAGACTCTACGTAGCTGATATCACCTGCCTGGAATGGGTTGGCAATCTTGGCTGTACCTACCTCGTTAGAGATGCCCCATGCTGAACCTTCCTCCAAAGAGATAAGCTGCTGGATGGCTGCCTTCAGTGTTGCAAACTTACTGATAGAAGTGTTGCCTGCATTCTTCAGGTTGGCTGCGTAAGACACGTTCTTGTCTGTCAGGTACTCAAGACCTGCTGCCTTTACTGCTGCGAGGCGAGATGCGTTAGGATTCTCAGACCATGCTACCTCCAGCTCATATACGTGGTTTACCAAGTCCTCGATAACAGCCTCGGCATACTTCAATTCCTCAGAACCCTTTACGTCAGTGAAGCCTTTGTAGGTATCGTTTCCCTTGAACTCTGCAACCTTACGTGGCTGTCCATCACGGAAGAGGATAAACTCAAGTGCATGGAAACCAAGGATAGAAGCATCCTCAAGCGCAGCATCACTAAACTTACCTGTTGCAAAGTAGCTGTGGAGGAGTGTACGGTTCAATGGCCATGAGTCGATGTGTGGGTCAATATCGAAGTCTGATGCTGCACCACCGAGGAAAGCCTCGCTCTTCTCCCACAAGGCACGTGCTTCCTTGAAAGCTTCGCAGGCATTGTTGATGTTCTCCTGACTCAGGTTGTTGGTATCTACACTCTTAGGAAGAGCTGTGTGCAACTTCTCTACAGCGTCAGCCAGTGACTTGTATGTTGGCTGGATGGTATTGTCTACAGCGTTAGCACATACATTCTTCAGGTATGTTTCCTGATCTGCACTCAAATTTGCGTTGTTTACTTTGCTGTAAGCTGCACGGAGCGCATTGCAAAGTTCATCGCAGGCATCCATAGCATCCTGACCATACTCCTTGTTTGTAAAGTCATTGTTCTCTACAGGATCATCATCACTGCTGCATGAAGTGAAACCTAATGGCAACATGAAGGCTGCCATGAGCATTACTGCACTTTTAAAAACCTTTTTCATTTTTAATATACGTATTTTGTTATTGATATGTTTGTTTCAATCACTTTATATTAAGTTCTTCAGTGAGAATCTTTAGAGAAACCATCCTTCATAAGCCACACCGATGTTGATGGCAGGCTCATTGTTGTACTGGCTCTTCAGGAAGCGATGTGAATATTCTGCCTTCACTACAATCTGTTTTACAGGATAGTAATTGATACCAACTGCCATACGCTTTACATTGGTGTAATCGTATGATGTATTCTTGGTCTTGGAAGCGTATGGATTATAGTGCTCATAACGGCCAAAGAGATACAGCTTCTGGTTGTCCTGACGGAGTTTCTCTATTTGTGAGAATACATTGTAGCCGGCCTCGATGCCGTATGCAAAGGCATTCTTGCTGACGAATGCTGAATGATGGAATGGAGAGAGACCATTTAGACGATTAGTAAAGTACTTCAACTGTTTTGCATCACTCAGGTAACCATAGTCTGCCTGACCGCGTACAATCCAGTTATAATTATTGTATGTGAAGTCGATGGCTCCGATAGCTACCACACCTTTGTACTTAGATTCTGCTCCATCCTTGTTGTTTGGATAAGAGTTGCCGATGGCATGACCATAGTATCCGCTCAGACCGATGCGTAAGCCCTTGATGCTGTAGTTGTCGATACGGAGGGCTGTACCATATTTTGTTGCAATTTCACCTTCGGTAGGAGTGCCTGGTCCCTTATTGATCCAACCTGTGTTGGTAAAGTTGTCTGAGTTCAAGCCTGCCAGGAATTGCAATTCATATCTCCAGCCCTTTGTCTTACCCCAGAAACTGATACCTGTCTGATGCCAGGTGCTTGGAAGAACCGTATTCTCACCTTCAGGACGATAAACAGTGAAGAAATTCAATGGCTCATGGTAAGCGTTGTTCAAACCTACAGGCACTACAATGTGACCAGCCTTGATGTTAGCCCAACGACCGAATGACTTCTGAATCCAGAACTGTTCGAGTTCGACTTCACCGCCTTTTTCAACTTCCTGTTCCCATTCGCCACCTTCTTCGTCTTCTTTCTCATAGGCCATTCCTACGCCACCATGCTCAAACTCAATCTCGGTACCCATAGTCCAACCCTTTCCGAAGTCGTAACCCAGGTAAATTACTGCATGAGGAATATCGAAACGACCATGGCTAGGGTCATTCTTGTGCTCGTCAGCCAAACTGTAACGGCTTACGTGGTCGCTGTAGAAGTTGCGGCTCATGGCAACCTCGCCATAACCACCTACGCTGAGGCGTTTGCCATTCACGTGCTGCATCACGCTGTCGACAGCCACAGTTTGTGCACTTGCCGTTGCCAAACCGGCAACCAGGGCAGCGGACATCAATCCAATTCTTAAACTGTTCATCTTTATTATTTTGAATTTATTGTTATCGTATTATCCTTAATATAATAAAGAAAAGAGCGCGGATGTCTGTTTGCGGTCTCGACACTTTAGAGACCTAGTATCTCCTTAAAGCCCTGTAGCTTAATAAGGAATTACGCAGCTCTGCCGCTCGGGAATGGCAATCATCACCGCGCTCTTTCTCGATTTCGGGTGCAAAGGTA
>USQD01000171.1 GCA_900556795.1 uncultured Prevotella sp.
ACTATTAAGAAGAGTTAAGCATTTAGGAAGAGATAAGTATTTTTTCTTGAAAAAATAAGAAAATAACAAATAGATATACGATAAAAGGGAATTTGCAACTGAGCAAATTCCCTTTTATCGTTTAATTAAAGAATCCAAGCAAGGCTCCTGCTGCAACTGCAGAGCCGATAACTCCTGCCACATTCGGTCCCATGGCGTGCATGAGCAGGAAATTGTGGCGGTCGTACTCCAAACCGAGGTTGTTGCTGATGCGGGCACTCATAGGTACTGCACTCACACCGGCATTTCCGATCAGTGGGTTCAGTTTCTTGCCCTTTGGCAGGAAGAGGTTCATCAGTTTCACAAAGAGGATACCGCTGGCTGAAGCGATGATGAATGCCAGGGCACCGAGGGCGAAGATCTTGATGGTGTTCAGGGTGAGGAACTCAGATGCCTGGGTAGAACAGCCTACAGTCAAGCCGAGCAGCATCACCACGATGTCATTCAGACTGCTGCCTGCTGTCTTGGCAAGTCTAGTCGTCTTTCCACTTTCCTTCAGGAGATTTCCGAAGAAAAGCATACCGAGCAATGGCAGACCTGATGGCACGATGAAGGTGGTGAGCAGCAAACCGACGATAGGGAAGAGAATCTTCTCTGTCTGTGATACCTGGCGTGCTGGTTTCATCTTGATGACGCGCTCTTCCTTGGTGGTGAGCAGACGCATCAATGGAGGCTGGATTACTGGTACCAATGCCATATAGGAGTAGGCACAAACGGCGATGGCTCCCATCAGGTTAGGACTTAACTTACTGCTCAGGAAGATGGCGGTAGGTCCGTCGGCACCACCTATGATGGCAATACCGGCTGCCTGGTTCGGTTCGAACCCCAGAGCCAGGGCTATCATGTAGGCACCGAAGATGCCAAACTGGGCAGCGGCTCCAATCAGAATCAGCTTCGGGTTGGATATCAATGCAGAGAAGTCTGTCATCGCTCCGATACCCAGGAAGACGAGTGGGGGATACCAACCCTGCTTTACTCCTTGGTAGAAAATGTTTAATACTGAGTTGTCTTCGTACAGACCAATCTCTAGTCCGGCATCTGCACGGAAGGGAATGTTGCCCAGGATGATGCCCAGTCCGATGGGCACCAGGAGAAGTGGTTCGAAATCCTTCTTGATGGCAAGCCAGATGCAGATAACTCCTATCACGATCATGGCGAGGTTTCCTGCCGTGGCGTTTGCAAAGCCCGTATAGGTCAGGAACTCATTGAAGTTTTGTATGATGAAATCCATAATTTACTTTGAACTTTGAAAGTTGGACATTGAAACTTTATGATTAGTATTCTTGTTTGAAAGAGTAATCATAGTTATTCCTGCTTTTTCGCTTGTTAAGCGATAGTCACCAGTGTGTCTCCTTCCATCACGGCATCGCCTTTATTGACATTGATGCCGGTGATGGTTCCGGAAGTCTCTGCCTCGATGTTGTTCTGCATCTTCATGGCTTCGAGGATCACGACGGTATCGCCTGTATTAACCTTGTCGCCCACCTTCACCTTGATTTCGTTGATGGTGCCAGGCAGAGGGGCTACCACTGGCTTGCCGGAGGCAGCGGCTGCAGCAGGTTGGGTGGTTGTTGCAGAACTTGCATTTGTTGCAGAAGAAGAACTATTGGATTCTTCACTCTTCACTCTTCGCACTTCACTTAACTTTACTTTCTGCTTGCCAGCCTTTACTGGCTGCTTCATTTCTACTTCAAATGGGATGCCATTCACGGTTACATTGGCAATGTTGCCTTCTATATCCTGGATCTCGACTTCGTAATCGACTCCTTTCACTGTATATTGATACTTCATATCCTTTGAACTTTGAATTTAGAACTTTGAACTTTATGATTAGTAAAGCGGTTGAATTGGCTTTCCCCTTCGACCGCCGAACGTTGTTTCTTCACTCTTCACTTTTCGTTCTTCACTAAGCATTGATATTATTGAATTTCGGAGCATTCCATCTTGTTTGTTTAGGCTTGATGGTAATGATACCGGATTCTACATCATGTACATCCTCCAGGTATTCCTTGAGGGCGAGCGAGATGACCGCCATGTAGATTTCCTTGTCGATACCTTTGGTCTCCAGACCATCTTTCAGCAGGATATTGGTCTTATGACTCAGGTCTTGCGTTACCTCAATGGTCTTCTTGCCGGTTTTATATAATAAGGTAGCATGCTTCTCGGTGGCACGGGCGATGCGCTGCTTGTGTTTCATATAGGCTCCGAATGCCCAGAATACGACGAAGAGGAGGGCGAGACATGAGAATACGATGCCCATTGAAAGCACGGAGATGCCGATGCCGTATGGATCCTGCTTCTTCAGGAGCTGTGCCTTGCTCAGACCTACATGTTGTGGCAGATATCCCGGGGTGATGGCTCCAGCTATGGCTTTCTCCCATGTCTTGAAATCCTGGCTCAATTCATAGCTTTCGTCGGCTGCCAATACAGGCACGCTTACGGAGTCTATCAAGTCCACGGCATTTCCGTCATAGAGGGCTATCCAGTTGGGCTTCTTTTCCTGTAGAATCAGATTGAGGTGGAAAGGACCTGTGTTGGAAGAATCCTTTGCCTTCCAGAACTGCCCGTTCCAGCCGTCCTTGTACCAGGAACTGCTGTCGAAGATGACGATGCTTTTCTTGCCACCCAGTGTGGTTCGGGGCTCGTTGTTCGGCAAGGGGCACATCAGTTGTCGGCGTGCTTCGGGCGAAAGATTCTTATTGAGAACCCGTCGGTCGGTGGTTAGGAACATACCACGTACGTTATACGTGGTAAAGGAGGAATTGCTCAATTCCACCCATGGTTTGTGCTGACCATACTCATCTACGAGGTTGGTACGGTTGTGGATCATCACCTCCGTAATACGGATGCTCTTGGCTCCCTGACTCCAAGCGGGCAAGGATGCGATGACTAGCATGGTTATCAAAAATCCCAATTTCTTCATACGCATATCAACGTTTTAGAAGTTTTCATTTTTAAGAAAATCACATTAGGTTTTCTTGTCTGTTGTTTTAATGCGTCAAAGTTACGAATAATTTGTGAAAAGACAACAAAAGAGGTGCACAATTTTTTATCTTTGTGCACCTCTTTTATAATTTATAACTATTACTAGTTGTTTTGTTAACTTTTGTAAGCGTTTATGCTCCACAGAAGAACAGCACCACAATCTGGGCTGTAAAGATACGGAGGAACATACTCAATGGATATACGGTAGAGTAACCTACGGCTGGAGCCTCCTTAGAGCATGAAGCGTTAGCATAAGCTAAAGCAGGAGGGTCGGTATAGGTACCGGCAAGCATACCCATGATAGTGAAGTAATTAAACTTAAACTTCAATCGGGCAATAGTACCAATGATGAGGATAGGAATGATGGTGATGAGGAAACCGCATCCCACATATTTCAATCCGTCACCTTGTACTACGGTGTCCCAGAATCCGGCACCAGCCTTGATTCCCACACTCGCCAGGAAGAGTACCAGTCCTATTTCTCGCAGCATCATGTTGGCTGAGGTAGTGGTATAGGTAACCAGTTTCATGCGATAACCGAAACGGCCGATGAGGATGGCGATAATCAGCGGACCACCTGCGATACCCAGCTTCAATGGCACAGGCATGCCAGGGATAGCGAATGGGAGAGAACCGAAGATGATACCCACCATGATACCGATAAAGATGGTAGCGATGTTTGGTGCATCAAGGCGCTTCACAGAGTTACCCATCATTTCAGCCACACGGTTTACATTCTCTTCTGGACCAACAACCAAAATTTTGTCACCTACGTGGAAGTGGTGGTTTCTGCCTGCGAAGATATCCATACCCTGACGGGAGATACGGGTAACGTTTACACCGTATACACTAGAGAAGTGCATCTTGCCGAGAGTCTTACCATTCATCTCTGGACGGGTAACGATGATACGGCGAGAAACGAAGTGTTGAACTTCATCCTTTTCGCGATCCCACTCAGCTTCTACTTCTGGACCGATGAAAGCCTTAATAGCTTCAGCGTCAGCCTCTGCACAAACTACGAGTAATTCGTCTCCGACCTCGAAACGAGTCTTGCTGTTAGGAATGCTAACAACTCCATCGTGGAGAATACGAGAGCAAACAATGTCTCTATTCAAGAACTCTGAAACTTCTCTCAAGGTTCTACCTGTAATGTAAGCGTTCTCAACGCGCAAGTGCATATTGTGAGCCTTGGCATGAGGGTTAGCTGCGTCTTCATCGTTCAACTGCTGTTCCTCTTCATCTGTATCAATCTTACAAATGTACTTGATTAGGATGGTTGCACCGATGATACCTACAACACCGAGAGGGTAAGCACAGGCATAACCATTGGCGATACTAGGAGCGCCATTAGGGAATACGCTGAGTAAAGCCTCGTTGGCAGCACCAAGGCCAGGGGTGTTGGTAACCGCACCATAGAGTGTACCCACCATCATAGGCAGGTTGTTTGGATTGCTGGTATCAAAAAAGAGGTAATAACATCCGAACATCACCAGGATGTTGAGCAAGATGGCAGAAGCCGACAGCATGTTGAGGGTTACGCCACCTTTCTTAAAACTCTCGAAGAAACCTGGACCTACCTGCAAACCGATCATGAAGACGAAGAGAATCAATCCAAAGTCTTGCACGAAGGTGAGGATTTCTTTAGGGCCTGTAAAGCCGACATGTCCAGCCAAGATACCGGCAAAGAGTACGAAGGTTACGCCCAACGAGATGCCGAAGATCTTGATCTTGCCTAGATAGACACCAATCGCAATCACTATTGCATAGAGTAGGGCGATGTGTGCCACCGACTCCGTATTGGTGAAAAGATTAATAATCCAATCCATTAATTTGATTTAAAATTTTAATTTTATAATGATTAAAGGGAATTTTTAAGA
>USQD01000172.1 GCA_900556795.1 uncultured Prevotella sp.
AAACTATCCAATGATTTTTATGGTTATTTAACTAGCTGTGGAAATTGTGTACGTTTTCTGATTATTTTCAATAAAAAAAGAATCTTCAGGCCTGTGTATCAAGCTGTCTGAAGATTCTTTCTGTATGTATACTATCTGTCTAAAAAAAACGATGGCTAATCCATGTGGAAGAGTTCTTCCAGCGGGATGCTGACAGGCGAATTATCCGGATTCACCTCCATGATATCTGCCATCATATCCCACCATTTCTGGGTGATAGGATCCACGTTGGTCGTGTCCTGGCTGTTGGTATCACTATCGCATTTCTGAACGGCAAAGAGCAGGTTGGTGTCCTTGTCCCAGAAGATACTGTAGTCGCTCACACCCTGGTCCTTGATCATTTGTTTTAACTCTGGCCAAATCGCAGCATGGCGCTTGGCATATTCCTTTTCGCATCCCTTCTTGAGATACATCTTGAATGCAAATCGTTTCATATCATTCTATGTTTTGATGTTAAATCAACTGTGGCAGGAAGCTTGAGATAATCAAGACGATGATGCCGACGATTAATACGGCGATGGTCTTCTTGGAGCAGCCCTTCCATTCCTTCAGGATGATACCCCATACATTCGAGAACACTACGTTGAGTGCCATCAGGATGCAGAAAGACAGGGTCATGAGGGTAGGAGATTCCGTGAGGAAACCTTTTCCTAATGACAAACCGAAGAACTGACTGTACCACAAGGCTCCAGCCAGGGCACAATACAGGATGTTGTTGCTCCAAACCTCCTCGTTCTTATAGTCGCTCCAGGTATGATTCTTGGTGTTCTGGTAGAAACAGTAGATGGCATTGGTAATGAAACCGCCCACGGTAACGAGGAAGGTAGCAGGCAGGGTCTTGAACATATCAGGAGTGAAGGTGCCGAAGTGGATATCATCGCCGAAGGCGAGACCCACATTGAAGCATCCGCTCATGAAACCAGCCAGTAGGGCGATGGCAAGACCCTTAGGGAAGTTGAAATCCTTTACCGCAGCCTTCTTCTCCTCTTCTGAGAGCGATGCCGCCTTCATGCTGCCAGCCACACCGATGATGGCGATACCGAGCAGGGTGACTACCACACCGAGGATGACGCTGAAGGTGAGCGATGAGAGGGCGTCCAGCTCAGGGAAGAAGATGTTGAGCAGCACCGGACCCATGATGGTTCCTAGACCTGCGCAGGTTCCCAAGGCGATGCTCTGACCCAATGCCACGCCCAGGTAGCGCATGGAGAGACCGAAGGTGAGTCCGCCTACGCCCCAGAGCACACCAAAGAGCATGCTCATGGCTACATTGAAGCCGAATCCGTCGAATAATTCAAAGAAGGAATGTCCGCTAGGTACAGCGAGCATAGCGCCGAAAAAAGGCAAAATAAGCCATGCGAATACACCCTGAACTATCCAGTATGATTCCCAACTCCAATCTTTGATCTTGTTGATAGGAACGTAGCAGCTGGACTGGCAGAATGCACCGATGGCTATGATGAAAAGTCCTATTAATATTTCCATTGTATTGTTAATTGCTTGGTAATTAGGTTATAAAACCGTTGCCGGTGGCTTAAGCGCCCTGAAAGGGAAAAGCACCTAGCCCAGGGCATCGCCCTGGGGATAGGTGTTTATTTATTCATGCGCCCTGTAAGGGCAAAAGCTTTTTTACAAACACTTATGCAGTTTTATATCTTAGTTTCTCTTAGCGAGTACCTCTGCCTCGTACTTCTCGATGTCAGCGATGTACTCTTCGCCAACAGGGATGTTGTTCTTCAGGTTGAAGTAATCGTATACAGCACCGAATGGCAATGTCTTCTCTTCCTCCAGGAGAGCCAGGCGCTGGAAGAGCTTGCCCTCGTCCTCGTACTTGCGGAGGGTATCCAGTGGCTCAAGGAATGCCTGCAACAATGACTTCTGAGCAGCACGAACACCGATGATGTAAGCACCGATACGGTTGATGGAACCGTCGAAGTAGTCGAGACCGATGTGAGCACGGTCGAGTGCGTTGGCACGAACCAACTCAGAGAAGAGGTTGCGGGTATTGTCGTCGAAGAGGGTTACGTGGTCTGAATCCCAGTGCATTGGGCGAGATACGTGGAGCATCAACTCAGGAACGAAGAGCAGGAGTGCTGAAACGGCATCCGATACGTTTTCTGTTGGCTCATAGTGACCTGTATCGAGGGTGTACATCACGTTGTTCTTAGCGCAGTAGCCAGCGTAGAAGTCGTGAGAACCTACGGTGTAAGCCTCCAGGCCGATACCGAAGAGCTTAGCTTCCAGGCAAGACTTCATGTTTGGCAACTCCTCTGCCAGGATCTCATCGAGAGAGTTCTTCAGAATTTCGCGATAGCGGCCCTTCTCTACGGTGATATCCTTGGAACCATCGTGTATCCAGATGTTCATGATACATGGGTCGTTCTGGAACTTACCCATGGCGTCTGCGATACGGCGGCAACGCTTGGTGTGCTCAATCCAGAACTCGCGGATAGCTGGGTCAGGATTTGACAATGTGAGATTTCCGCTCAATGGGTGAGAGAAAGAAGTAGAGTTGAAGTCGAGCTTCATGTTCTGCTCCTTAGCCCACTGCATCCAGCCTGTAAACTGATCTACGGTTACCTCGTTACGGTCAATCTGCTTGCCACCGAACTCACCGTAAATCTCGTGGAGATTGAGACGGAAAGTACCAGCGAGGAGAGAGTTCACCTTCTCGATATCCTGACGGAGTTCATCGATGTTGCGAGCCTTGCCTGGATAGTTACCTGTACTCTGGATACCGCCAGAAGCAGCCTCGCCACGCTCGAAGCCAACCACGTCGTCAGCCTGCCAGCAGTGCAGCGAGATAGGAGTCTTCTCTAATGTCTCAATAGCCTTGTCTGTATCTACACCCAGAGCAGCATAGCGCTCCTTTGCAATCTCATAATTCTTTAAAATCAAATCTGCTTTCATTGTTTTTTATGTATTTTGTTTGTTGTTTTTTTTGCTTATGACTGGGGGGGACCCAGCGATGGAATCGCTGGGAACGGAGGCGACCAGGGGGGAGGTTCTTTTTACCTTTTTACCCTTTTACCTTTAGGAACTTCTCGTATGCCTCATCCCAAGCCTCCTTGTTCTTTGGATCGAATTTCTTGAGCTCCAGCGAGTTGGCGATGATCTGACGCATTTCCCAGATGTCCTTGACCAAGCCTGAAGCCTTTGCCTGAAGCATGATGTTGCCGATGGCTGTGCCTTCCTGAGGACCCGCGAGAACGGTTACACCGCAGCTGTCGGCTGTAAACTGGTTGAGATATTGGTTGAGCGAACCACCACCGATGATGTGGAGCACGTTGAGGTCGAAGTCGGCAAAATCCTTCAGCCAGGTGAAAATCTGACGATAACGGAGCGCGAGACTCTCAAAGATGCAACGGCAGAATTCGCCATAGTTCTGAGGAACGTGCTGTCCTGTCTTTTCGCAATACTGCTTGATAGCTTCTACCATGCTCGATGGGTTGGCAAAGCAGGCATCGTCCGGGTTGATGATGCTCTGGAAGGCAGGCTGCTTCATGGCTTCTGCAATCAGCTCAGCATGGCCAAGACTCTTCATATCCTTCTGGTTGGCAGCAGCCTCGTCCTTCCATTCCTTGCGGCAGCGCTCGTAAATCCACATGCCGCAGATGTTCTTCAGGAATCGGGTAGTACCCTCGATGCCGCCTTCGTTAGTGAAGTTGAGTTCATAACTCTTCTCGTTGATGATGGCGTTCTTGGTCTCGATACCCATCAGGCTCCAGGTACCGGAACTCAAGTAGGCAAACTTCTCGTTCTTGGCTGGCACGGCTGCTACGGCGCTGGCTGTATCGTGACCCGCTACGGCGATGACTGGAACGGCATTCAGACCTGTCATCTTCTGCACCTCTTCGGTGAGTGTGCCGATGATGGAAGCAGGGTTGGTCATCTTGCCAAACTGCTCTCTCTTCAGTCCGAGACTCTCTACGAGTTCGTTGTCGAGATCGCCTGTCATTGGGTTGAGAATCTGGGAAGTTGATGCCACGGTATATTCGCAGATTGCGTTTCCGGTGAGCATAAAGCTCAGCGCATCAGGGATAAAGAGAATCTTGTCAGCGTTCTCCAAAGCCACGTTTCCAGCCTTTCTCATGGCGTATATCTGGAAGAGCGAGTTGAAGTTCATGAATTGGATTCCGGTCTTCTCGTATACCTTTTCCTTGCTGATTTTCTCGTCGAAATATTTCTCCATCATGCCGAAGGTATGAGGGTCGCGGTAGGCGAGAGGGTTGCGGAGAATATCTCCGTTTTTATCTACATATACGAAGTCGCATCCCCAGGTATCGATACCGATGCTTTCGATATGGATGCCGCGTTGCGCCACGAGTTTCAGTCCGGCGATGATTTCATAGAAGAGGGCGAAGATGTCCCAATAGAAGTGATTGCCGGTTTCGATGAGTCGGTTGTCGAAACGGGTGAGTTCTTCCAGTTCGAATTTGCCGTCAGCCAGGCTTCCCAGGATGGTTCTGCCACTGGTAGCACCCAGATCTACGGCAAAGAAGTATTTTTTTTGTTCCATTTTGTGTAGCGTGTATTTTAAGTTATTGCTATTTGCTATTGTTATTTGTTTGCGATGCAAAGATAGGATGAAAACGCAAGATGAAACAAGAGAAAATGATATTAGAGCCTAGTTTTTTGGCGATGGGTCAAGAATCTAAAAGAAATATCAAAAATTAAAGTTTTTAGTTGTTCAAGTTTCGCATGTAAGCTTCACACGCCCTAAAAGGGCAGAAGCCCCTAGCCCAGGGCATCGCCCTGGGTTATTACGGACGCAAACCTGTCGCCCTGTTTTACTCTAATTGAGCAAGCTTTGAGCGTATTTTTTAACGTTAATTATATTTAACGACCCTTGGGTC
>USQD01000173.1 GCA_900556795.1 uncultured Prevotella sp.
AAATCATTACCTCTATTGAGGTTGAACACTTATAAATCGCTCATTTTAAGCTATTCAGCAGATTATAGAAGAATTTTTAGGAAAAACTCTTTGTCTTCTTTAAGCTTGTTATAGATTTCATCGTCAAACTCTCGGATGTCTTCGTCAGTCAATACTCCGTCATAGTATAGGTAACATACGGTGATGTAATATCTACCTCCTGACATCCCATCGTATCGGCGAGCGATATGCTTGTCGAATTGGTATACCTTATCATATAGTTTGAGGTATGCATCGTGTGCATCCTCTGCTGATGCGTTCTTGTTCATGAAATCTTTGGTAGATTGCATGAACTTGGCGCACTCTCGCTGCAAGCCCAAATTAATGAGCTTGCGAGCTGTTTTCTTCTGAGACTTCGTTAATTCTATCATGTTCTAAACGTTTCTTTTCTTTTTTAGCCTTATTTCTTATTGATATACAGTTCTTGCAGATGTGCAGTCTGTGTCCTTTACCACTGAACGACTCGTTGGATTTATACTCTCCACACATCTTGCAATAATGTCCTTGATGCTTATGTTTCTTTTTACCCATGACTTATTTTGCAAACAACTTTCCTATGAGATTCAAGAGATTAGAGACAGTCTCTTTGCTCTCCACAGGTATCTTGATGGAGGTTTCGCCTGTCTGCTCGTTTTTCCCAACGCTGGGAAAATGGTAAGAGATTAGAGATTTTTTTCGAATTGTTTCAATACATCGCATCGGGTGGTGTATTGATCCACAATTTCCGGATGCTGATGACAGAACTTGCTCCATTCCATCATCGCCTGATATTGAGCGGATTGTGGCTGTAGAAGCTTCTGCTCTTTCCAGTTAGCATCGTAGGTAATCTTAAACCATGGGTCAATGCCGATGGATGAGAGGGCATAGAGCGAATGATAGCGAAGCGTAAGATTGCTGCTTTGCTTGCTTATCTTGAGATAGTCTTGAGCGATAGCTGCGAAATCGGCTTCGCCTGTGCGGGCACTATCGGCTACACTCTTGCCATAATGGGTAAGATACCAGCAGTCGCCATAGCAGGATGCCTGATAGTAACGAGTGGCAAGTTCGTAGGCAAGTTTCTCTCTGGATTCACCTTCACGAGCCACATTGTATTGGCCGATGAGCTGGTTCATTTCCTGGCAGAATTTCCACTTCGGGTTCTCCTTTAGGTGGGCATAACTGCCCTGGATGCTCCACATGTCGGAATCATTCACCTTCTGGTGGTTGAACCAGTAAGGTACGGAGTAGCTTCGCTTTTCAGCGTAGAAACTGATGGCCTGGTTGTTGATGAACTTCAGGGATACATCCTTCTGCCAGCGGGCAGCTTCGCCAAAGTTACCCTCGGCAAGATACTTGGTGCCTATCATATCCTTGAAGAAATCGGCACTGCGATAGAGCGACTGGCATACGTATTGCTCGAAGGCATCCTGATGTTGAGCGGTGATGAAGCGATAGTAATCAGCAAGTTGCTGCGCAGAGAGCGAGTCGAGACGAAGGGCGTATTCCGATGAATAAAGATAGCGGCTGATGTATTCTTCATTCTGTTGCTCCTTGTAGAAGGTTCGCATGTAGGCATCCATCATGCCATACATCGCCGTGGCCATGCTTTCGTAATTCCTGCCAGCTTCCTGCCGGTCTTCCTTTTTCGCCTTGTCTGCCATCGTCTTGAACCGATTGTACAGGGCGCGGTAAGCCACGCGCTCCTTCACCTCTACATAGTGAATGTCGGGATTGATGAAATCACCTTTTTTCAGGCTTTCTCCCTTCGTTCTTGGGCTCTCTCCCTTCGCCATTTCGTTGAGCCATTTGAATTCGCCGACCAGATATTGCGGATAATCGTTATCTACCTGTGTATTTCGGGTAGAAACCAGAAGGCGGATGGCTCTTGCATTATCCTTCATTCGTTGTGTTCCATCCAGGGCTACTGCTTCACTAATCTCCTTCCATGCTTCCTGCTGATATCCATAGAGATAATGGAGCATGGCAGTGGCAGAACGCCACAGGCAAGGATTCTGCGTCTTGCCTTCAGCGATGACCTTATTGGCAAAGGTGATGAAGTTGAGGGCTTCTTTCTGGTAGATTACCTTGGCGCCAATCTCCTCAATCCACTCCTTGTCTACCTGGTTTTTGGAGCGACTGTCTATCGTCTGCTGACAGTTGTTTACGAAATCCTGTACCAGATAGGTGAGCATAGCCGAGTTCGGATTCTTGAGATAAGTGCTCTGAATGCCAGCAAGATTGCGATAGTTTCGGGCGAGCACCCTGATGCTGGCCATATCTCCCTGCTCGGCATAGATATCGAGTGCCTGCTGGTGTTTCCCTGTTTTCCACAAAGCCCGGGCATAAATGTTGCGCATCGCCTCTCGCCATGGTGATTTCGGAAGTCGGGAGGCAATGGCATTCCAATAGGTGATGTTCTGCTGGTGGAATCCCGTCATCATGTTGGTACGCATACGGAGCAGGGCGTACTGGCTCTTGAGTTGGGTGCCTTTATAAATTTTGGAGGCATTGTTGAGCCGTGTCAGCGATTGCTGTATCTGCAGTCGTTCTTGCTTCGAGGCGTAGTTCCAGGCATTGGGATTCAGCTTCTCGCAGGCATCCAGGTAGGCATTCAGATTTCTTAAGTAAGAAAGCATTCCTGCATCCTTCTTGCTTTGGGCTACTTTCTGAATATCCTCCTTGTTCCATCTGTAGAAAGATAAGTTGATGGAGGATGTATTGCCGGCATACTTCTGCCAGTAGCTGGCGATGTCGTAGAGATACGCCGGCGAAGTCTGGTCGCGATTGAATACGCTGAACATATAATAGTTGTGATCAGAGTATTCGGCAACGCAGGCGTTGGCGTGAGTGTTAAATGCTGCTGCTATCACTCCTATGATTAAAAATCTTTTCATAATCTTCTGATTTAAAACGTTTGATATTATCTGTATTGAGATCGAAGAGGATGACCTCGCTGTTGATGTCTTCATTCTGGTGATTGATGCTTCTGACGGCTTCCATGATGTCGCTCATTTCGGGTTTTCTTATCACGATGCTGTCGCTTGGCAATACGGGGAAATCATCATCTGCATGCATGATGCCTACGAATTTTCCTTCTCTGAAGAGGACTCGCCAACTGAAGAGTGGATAAGCGGCAGAAAGCGGCAACGGATAACTGCCCAGATGCTGGATATAGGGAGCTACATCCTTCATGTCGAGTATCGGCTTTTGGCAACTTAGCTGTTTTACATCGCCCGTATTATACATCATCAGGATGCCTCTATCCACAGGGGGTGGAGTCATCGAGAGCTGGTGTAACCGGATGGTAGCGGAAAGTTGCATCTTCTTGTCTTTGGCTTTCTCTTTTAAAATATGAAGGAATTCAAAATAAGCATCTTTCGTTGAAGCTGTCCAGTCGCAGTCTATCTGAATCTCTTTCACGTTCCCGATGTCATTGGCTACGTTCATCTGAAGGATGCGGTTCAGAATTTTATCTGCGAGTTGTCGGGGTGTTTCATCTGAAGATTTCCTGCCCGATTTGTCGCTGCTGATAGGATTCGTCTTGGTATTTGCTTTAAAACAGTTGTTCACGATATAGACAACGGGGATAATCTCCATTCCTTTCGGCATCAGAGATTCTTTCTCCTTTTCTTCAGTTGTCATATTCTCATCGGTTGTATCAAATTGCAGGGTAGCATTGGGCATGATTTCTCCATCCGCATCCCTTACCACATCAAAGAATCTAACGTAGAGTCGTTTGATATGGTGTTTCTGGATGAAGTTCATCTTGCTGCTGTCCATCTGCCAGGTTGTACTCCAATAGTAGGCGGAGCGCAGGGGGGCTGTTGTTGTATCTTGTGAACAGGAAATCAGACAGATGCAGGTGAATAATGCTGGCAGCAAGAGTATTGATGTAAGATTATTCCATATTCTTCTCATCATCTATAGCGTTTTGTCGGCAAAGATAGATATTTCCTGGCGAATGTGGCAAGAAATGAGATGTAAATAAAGTTAAAAAGGTCTCATGTCATATTCCCTACATTGGGAAACGATATGAGACCTTTTGTTGGTATGATGTTTTTTATCCTTCAATTACCCCTTTCCACAATCCGTGGAGATTGCAGTATTCGCGAGCCGTAACATCCTTGGCATCAGCGTTTGTCATGAAGATAGCCTCTGGCTTTTCGCCCGGTTTCAACTCATGGCGAAGCACATCGGTAGGGGTGAGCAACTCAATCCACTGGATGTAATGCTCTGGGAGCATCGGATGCTCCACGCTTCCTACTGTTACACGGTAGCCGCCCTCAATAGGTTCAATCACAGGCACGTGCTTCTCCTTGGCACCATCGCTGGTGTTTTCCTTCATGAGCTTCATTGGTTCACCGCAGCAGCTAAGCACGGCTCCAGGGTTCACTACTTCTACTACGTTGCCACAAATCTGGCAGCGGTAGATTTCTCTAACTTTTGTCATAATGGTTCCTCCTAATTAATATATGTGTTGCCTGAATATCAGGCGTTTCTTTGGATTATTTCTCCAAAAAGTTTTCTTCGGGTTACTCCTCAACGAGGCTGAAATCATCCTTGCCTACTCCGCAAAGAGGACAAACCCAATCTTCCGGGATGTCTTCGAATGCTGTACCTGGAGCGATGCCGCCCTCTGGATCACCTACTTCTGGATCATAAACCCAACCACATACGTCACAAACATATTTCTTCATAATGTTTTCCTTTCTTCTTTTGATGTAAATATTCTTGTTCTTTCATTCTCTATCAGATAAGTACTACAGCGCAATTCTCTGATAGACATTGCAAAGATACGATTTCTTTCTCTAATTCCCAAATAAATTT
>USQD01000174.1 GCA_900556795.1 uncultured Prevotella sp.
GTTACACTTACGCATCATGACACAACCCAATACGATGAGGGCTGCCGTACCGAAACTGAATTCCTCAGCACCGAGCAGAGCCATCAGGATGATGTCGCGACCGCTCTTCAACTGACCATCCACCTGCAGGCGAACCTGACCACGAAGACCGTTCTTCACCAGTGTCTGCTGGGTTTCAGAAAGTCCGATTTCAGGAGAGATACCTGCGAAACGCATACTGGATGCAGGGCTGGCACCTGTACCACCCTCGGCACCAGAGATGACGATGAGGTCGGCCTTTGCCTTAGCCACACCGGCAGCGATAGTACCCACACCGCTCTCAGCTACCAGTTTTACAGAGATAGCCGCCTTAGGGTTCACATTCTTGAGGTCGAAGATGAGCTGAGCCAAATCCTCGATACTGTAGATATCGTGATGAGGTGGAGGAGAAATCAGGCTGATGCCAGGGATAGAGTGACGGGTCTTGGCGATGACCTCGTTGACCTTGAAGCCAGGCAACTGACCACCCTCACCCGGTTTAGCACCCTGTGCCACCTTGATCTGGATTTCCTCTGCATTTACCAAATATTCTGTAGTCACACCGAATCGACCGGAAGCCACCTGCTTGGTCTTGCTTGAGAGGCTGATGCCATCCTGTGTAGAATGGAATCGCTCGTTATCCTCACCACCTTCACCGGTATTGCTTCGAGCACCCAGGGCGTTCATGGCGAGTGCCATTGCCTCGTGAGCCTCCTTGGAGAGGGCACCGAAACTCATCGCACCAGTAACGAAGTGCTTGACGATTTCCTCTACCGGCTCCACCTTATCGATAGAGATAGGGTTCTTGCGGAAGCTGAAGAAGTCTCGGATGAAGATAGGCTCCTGCTTATCGTCAACGAGATGTGTATATTTCTTGAAGAGATCGTAATCGCCCTTGCGTGTTGCGAGCTGCAGGGTGGCGATGGTCTCTGGGTTCCAAGCGTGCTTGATACCGTCCTTGCGGTAGTGGAACTGTCCCATACTTGGCAGGAACTCGAGCTTCTTGGTCTCGAATGCCTTGTCGTG
Organism: uncultured Prevotella sp.; assembly: GCA_900556795.1. Classification (GTDB taxonomy): domain Bacteria; phylum Bacteroidota; class Bacteroidia; order Bacteroidales; family Bacteroidaceae; genus Prevotella. The sequence continues at coordinate 1,045 of USQD01000174.1, forward strand.
CAGGCGGATGGCATCACGGGCGATGGTCTCGAGTCCGATACCGCCGATGGTGCTCACCTCTGTTCCGAAGTAGCTCTTCAGAAGGCTCTCGCTCAAACCGATGCTCTCGAAGATCTTGGCACCACGATAGCTTCGGATGGTAGAGATACCCATCTTAGCCATAATCTTGAACAAGCCCTTCTTCACAGCCTTGATATAGTTCTGCTCGGCTGTATGATAATCCTCCTGAATCTTTCCCTTCTTTACGAGGTCGTCGAGAATGGCGTATGTCAAATATGGACAGAGGGCTGATGCACCGTAACCCAACAAGAGGGCTGCGTGCATTACCTCACGAATCTCACCGCTCTCTACGATGAGGGCAGTCTGCACACGCTTGCCGGCATCAATCAGATAATGATGTACGGCGCTCACGGCGAGCAGAGATGGAATGGCGGCATGGGTCTCATCCACACCACGGTCGGAGAGGATGATATAGTTGTAGCCATCATCCACGCTCTGTGCCGCCTGCTTGCAGAGCTCATCCAGAGCCTCATGCAATCCTTCTTCGCCCTTGGCGGTTTCGAAGAGCATGTGGAGTTTGACGGTATTGAATCCCTTGTAGCGGATATTCTGAAGGATATCCAACTGGGTATTGGTCAAGATAGGATGTGGCAAGCGAACCATCTTGCAGTTGCTTTCGTCTGGGTTCAGGATGCCGGAACCTACTCTACCGATATACTCGGTAAGACTCATCACAAGGTTCTCACGGATGGAGTCGATGGCAGGGTTGGTAACCTGTGCAAACTGCTGACGGAAGTAGTTGAAGAAAATCTGTGGCTGGTCGGAAAGCACAGCAAGTGGAGTATCATTACCCATAGAAGCTGTAGGTTCCTGACCCTTGGTAGCCATCGGAATGATGGTACCGTCGATGTCTTCCTCGCCAAAACCAAACTCCAATTCCTTGCGAGTGAGGTTTTCCACACCGTTTTCCACTTTTCGTCCGCTGCGCAGCTTTTCCAGTTCAATACGGTTGGTATTCAGCCACTGGCGGTAAGGATGCTGCTCAGCCAGGCGCTCCTTGATTTCGCCATCATAGTAAATCTTGCCTTCCTGGGTATCAATCAGGAGAATCTTACCAGGCTGCAAGCGTCCCTTCTCGGCAATCTCTGTTGGGTCGAAATCCATCACACCCACCTCAGAAGCCACCACCATCATATCGTTCTTGGTGATGGTGTAGCGAGCAGGGCGCAGACCGTTTCTATCGAGCATACCACCGGCATATCTGCCATCGCTGAAGAGCAGGGCGGCAGGACCATCCCATGGCTCCATCAGGATAGAGTGATACTCATAAAAAGCCTTCAGATCCTCAGAGATAGGGTTCTTGTCGTTGAAGCTCTCTGGCACCATCACAGCCATGGCGTGAGGCAAAGAGAGACCGCTCATAACGAAGAACTCGAATACATTGTCGAGGCTGGCAGAGTCACTCATATCAGGCTGGACGATAGGAGAAATCTCACGGATATCGCCCAGAGCCTCACTGCTCAACACACTCTCACGAGCCTTCATCCAGGCACGGTTACCACGGATGGTGTTGATCTCACCATTGTGGGCAAGGAGACGGAATGGCTGAGCCAGACTCCATGTAGGGAAGGTGTTGGTAGAGAAGCGGGAGTGAACCAATGCCAGACCGCTTGTAAAATAATTATTGGTCAAGTCAGGATAATACTGACGCAGCTGGAGGCTGCTCAACATACCCTTATATACGATGTTCGAATTAGACAACGAACAGATATAGAAATCAGGATCACTGATTCGTTTCTCGATACGCTTACGGATAAGATAGAGGGTGCGCTCGAAGACAGGCACCTTATCATCGGTAACGCCCGTGATGAACACCTGTTTGATGGCAGGTTCGTTGCTCAATGCAGCCTCACCCAGACAGTCAGGGTTGGTAGGCACATTGCGCAGGTGCATCAGCTGCAATCCCTCGCGTTCAATTTCCTCGATCATGATAGAGAGAATGTCCTGCTGTTTCTTCTCGTCCTTAGGCAAGAAGACGAGACCCGTTCCGTATTTTCCCTTCTCAGGCACTGGGATACCCTGAAGAAGAATAAACTCATGTGGAATCTGGAGCATGATACCGGCACCGTCGCCCGTCTTGTTATCAGCACCCTCGGCACCACGATGGCGCATGTTTTCGAGTACCTTCAAGGCATTATCGACCAGCTCATGACTCTTGTTACCGTGGATATTCACCACCATACCTACGCCACACGCATCGTGCTCATAGGCTGAACTGTACAATCCTTTTTCCATTTCTTGTTCGTTTTATATCGGTTATTTATAACTATCTATATATCATCATTTTATGTTGACTATTTATACGCCTGTTCATGAACACCCGCCACGGCTCTGCCGCTAGGGTCGTTCTGGTTCTTGAACGAGGCATCCCAGGCAAGGGCTTCGGCTGTAGAACATGCCACGCTAGGAACGCTAGGCACGCTCTTGGCAGCACTGTCGCTTGGGAAATGCTCGGCGAATATAGAGCGATAATAGTACTCCTCCTTATTCTGTGGAGGATTGATAGGGAATCGCTCGGCAGCATGCGCCATCTGCTCATCGCTTACGGCAGAAGCGGTAATCTGCTTCAGGGTATCAATCCATGAATAGCCCACACCATCGGAGAACTGCTCCTTCTGTCGCCATGCCACTTCTTCAGGAAGCAAATCGGCGAAAGCCTCACGAACCACCTTCTTCTCGATGGTCTTGTCCGGACACATCTTCAACACAGGATTCATGCCCATCGCTACATCCAGGAACTCCTTGTCCAGGAAAGGCACACGGCCTTCGATGCCCCATGCAGCCAGACTCTTATTGGCTCTCAAGCAATCATAAAGATAGAGTTTGCCGAGCTTGCGTACGGTTTCCTCATGGAAAGCCTTGGCATCCGGTGCCTTGTGGAAGTAGAGATAACCTCCGAATACCTCGTCGGCACCCTCGCCCGAAAGCACCATCTTGATACCCATGCTGCGGATGACTCTCGCCAGCAGATACATCGGGGTAGATGCACGCACGGTGGTTACATCGTAGGTCTCGATGAAGTAGATGACATCGCGGATGGCATCCAATCCTTCCTGGATGGTGTAGTTGATTTCGTGATGCACGGTTCCGATGTGCTCGGCTACCAGTCGTGCCTTCGCCAAATCAGGCGCACCCTTCAAGCCTACGGCGAAGGAGTGCAGACGTGGCCAGTAAGCCTTGGTTTCACCACCGTTCTCTACACGGGTAGAAGAGAATTTCTCGGCTACGGCAGAGATGACTGAAGAATCAAGACCGCCGCTCAGCAATACGCCGTAAGGCACATCGCTCATCAGCTGGCGCTTCACAGAAGCCTCCAGGGCATCGTGAATCTCCTTCACGGCTGCCTCTTCCTGAGGTTCCGCATCCTTCAGCTGGGCTTCAGCCTTCTTCTTATCATCAATCTGATATTTCTTCTGCATGGTGGCATACTCAAACCAGTCGCGGCTATAGTAGCGCTTCATGCCAGGGTTCTTGCTGTAATAATAATGGCCTGGGAGGAATGGCTCATAGTGGTCGCACTGACCTTCCAATGCCTTCAACTCACTTGCCACCAGCACCTTTCCATCTTTATCATAACCGATATAAAGAGGAATTACGCCGATAGGGTCGCGGGCAATGAGGAACTCATCACGCTCAGCATCGTAAAGGGCGAAGGCAAAGATACCGTTCAGCTCTTCAAGCATCTTGGAGATACGGGCGTGGAGCGCATCCTCACCTTTATATAT
>USQD01000175.1 GCA_900556795.1 uncultured Prevotella sp.
CAAGACATCCGTCTTAAGCAGCAGATAGTTTTGACGGGTGATAAAGTGGTGAAACCTTTGCGTGATCATTACTTCTCCGAGGTTATCAGATAAGCGTATGATTTTTCTACTAAAAGTAGCAAAATGCCAAGACTTTTGGTTAAAAACAGTATAAAAAACAACAAAATGCACGGATATTGCAAAATATTCGTGCATTTTGTTGTTTCTTTCAATAGTTTTTATTAATTTTGCTATCTGGTATAGAAGAGTACCTAAAAATAGCAACATATAAAATAGACAAAAATGGAAAAGATTGACAATCTTGACAGAAAGATACTCGGCATCCTTTCTAAGAATGCCCGTATTCCTTTCAAAGACGTAGCTGCTGAGTGCGGCGTGTCACGTGCAGCCATCCATCAGCGTGTTCAGCACTTGATGGAGGATGGTTTCATCACAGGTAGTGGTTTTGATGTAAATCCAAAGAGTTTAGGTTATTCTACATGTACTTATGTAGGACTCAATTTGGAGCGCGGTAATATGTACAAGAAGGTAGTTGAGCGACTCCAGAATATCCCAGAGATTGTAGAGTGCCACTTTACTACAGGTTCTTATACAATGCTCATCAAGTTGTATGCTCGTGACAACGAGCAGCTCATGGATTTGCTCAACAACAAGTTGCAGGCAATTCCTGGTGTGGTTTCTACCGAAACACTCATCTCGCTTGAGCAGAGTATCAAGCGTGAGATTCCTGTTCTCTTGGAGGACGAATAATATTTTTGAAAAAGAATAAACAAATGGAGACATTTGACTTGGAGTCGCATCTCAAGGGTGCGTACTCTTCTTTTCCCGAAGCGAAGCATCAGCCCGTAATAGGTATCACTGCCAATTACGAAAACATTGATGCTACGCTTCGTGATCGTTATTATAAGCAGGTAATAGCGGCAGGTGGTACGCCTGTCATTATTCCTCCCGTTGCTGATAGTACAGTCATCGTCAATACCCTGGAGCATCTCGATGGTTTGATATTGACGGGTGGGGGAGATCATAATCCTCTGTGGATGGGCGAAGAACCTTCGCCTCGTCTTCATAACATCAATCAGGAGCGTGATGCGGCCGAGCTGATGCTGGTTCGTCTGGCTTTCAATCGCCAGATTCCGATGTTGGGCATCTGCCGTGGCATCCAGACGTTGGCAATAGCTCTGGGTGGAAAGGTATATCAGGACATCAAGCAGATGGTGAAGCACAGTCAGGATGCTGATCGTTCAGAGCCTACTCATAGTGTAGAAATCAAGAAAGATTCCACCTTATATAATATATATGGGGCAGAAAAGATTCTTGTTAATTCTTTCCATCATCAGGCTGTAAGTGAGCCAGGCAAGCACATGCGCATCATAGCCAAGTCTACTGATGGAATCATTGAGGCGATAGAAAGCAACGAGTATAAGCAGATTCTTGGCGTACAATGGCATCCGGAATGGCTTGGAGAGGAAGGAGGAAAGATTTTCCATTGGCTTGTGAACCAGGCTAATAATTTCTATGCTGCCAAGGAGTTGCATAAGCGTATCCTTACCCTTGATACGCATTGTGATACACCGATGTTCTTCCCGCAAGGCATCAAGTTCGATCATCGTGATTCCCGTATTCTCGTAGATTTGCATAAGATGACCGATGGACGCCAGGATGCTACTACCATGGTGGCTTATTTGCCTCAGCCTCAGATAGGTGAAAGCTTCAGCAGCAAGGTGGCTTTTGATGTGCAGGGACCTGCTCAGTATGCCGATCTCATCTTCGATAAGATAGAGGAAATCGTCAGCAAGAATAGGGCTTACCTTAGTATAGCCCGTACACCTGCCGACCTGTATAGCGATAAGCGCAAGGGCAGAAAGAGCATCATGCTGGGTATAGAAAACGGTTTGGCTTTGGAGCATGACCTGAGCAATGTAAAGCACTTTGCACAGCGTGGTATTGTGTATATTACCCTTTGTCACAATGGCGATAACGATATCTGTGATAGTGCCCGTGGCTGTAATACCCATAATGGTGTGAGCAGCTTTGGAGCTAAAGTGATTCAGGAGATGAACCGACTTGGCATTATGGTAGATTTGAGTCATGCAGGCGAAAAGAGTTTCTATGATGCACTGGAAATCAGTCAGACTCCTATCGTGTGTAGCCATAGCAGCAGCCGTTCCCTCTGCGATGTGCCTCGCAACCTGACCGACGATCAGATGCGTGCTTTGGCAGCCCGTGGAGGTGTGGCTCATACTACGCTCTATCATGGATTCCTGCGCAAGGAGGGCGAGGCAGACATCATGGATGCCATTGCCCATCTGGAGCATGCCATTGAGGTGATGGGCATCGACCATGTAGGTCTCGGTACCGATTTTGATGGAGATGGAGGCATCCGCGGACTTGCTGATTCTTCCGAGCTGATCAATTTCACACTCCAGCTGTTGCGCCGCAAGTACAGCGAGCAGGATATCGCCAAGATCTGGGGAGGCAATTGGCTCAGAGTGATGACGCAGGTGCAGAACTTTAAACATTAATGTTATGACGAAAAAAATGAAGATTATATTAGGTGTGGTGGTAGCTGCCGGACTGGTGGCTGGTACCATCAGCTATAAGAATGCCAGCAGCGCAAGTTCGCCTGATGTTCAGGAGGTAGAGGAAGCGGAGAAGCTGAATCCCGTAGGTCCGGCTTTCAATGCCGATTCGGCATTGGCTTATTGTGCAGCGCAATGTGATTTCGGACCTCGCGTGATGAACAGCGAGGCGCACGATAAGTGTGGCGAATGGATTGTAAGCAAGTTCAAGCAGTTTGGCTGCGAGGTAGAGACCCAGAAGGCAGACTTGAAGGGTTATGATGGCACGATATTGAAGAATACCAATATCATTGCCCATTACAACCCGAAGGCTGAAACCCGCATCTTGCTCTGTGCCCATTGGGACAGTCGCCCTTGGGCAGATAACGATCCCGACAGTACCAATTGGCGCAAGCCTGTGATGGCAGCCAACGATGGTGCCAGCGGAGTAGCCGTCATGTTGGAAATTGCACGTCAGTTGCAGGCAGACAAGAAGTTGAATCCTAACATAGGTGTAGATTTCGTATGTTTCGATACCGAAGACTGGGGGACACCTCAGTGGGCTGATGTTCAGGACGATGGCAACAGTTGGGCTTTGGGTGCCCAGTATTGGAGCGAGAACAAACCAGAGGGTTACAATCCTCGCTATGGCATCCTTCTGGATATGGTAGGCGGTCAGGGAGCCCGCTTCTACCGCGAAGGAATGTCTATGCAGTATGCTAGTGGCATCGTGAAGCGAGTTTGGGCTGCAGCCCGTCAGGCAGGTTACGGCAGTTTCTTCCCTAAGAGTGATGGCGGTATGATTACGGATGATCATATTCCGGTAAACGAGAAGGCGAAGATTCCGACTATAGATGTGATTGCCTATTATCCTGACTGCCAGCAGAGCAGTTTCGGTCCTACCTGGCACACCGTGAGCGATGATATGGCTCATTTGGATAAGAATGTATTGAAGGCGGTTGGTCAGACTATGATTCAGGTGCTTTATACTGAGGAATAGGATAGTATCGCATTTGGTTATAAAAGAGAATGTTCCTAAGGAAAGTTGTTGCTTTCTTTAGGAACATTTGTTTTTTCAGCCAGTTGAAATCTCCGTTCATAGACGTTGAATCTCCGTTCAGCGTCGTTGAACCGACATTCAACGTCGTTGAACCGCCGTTCAGCGTCTATGAACGGAGATTATATCTGCCCAGACTCCACTTGTCTTACGACTCTTTCTGTCAATCTATCTACTCCGTTCGGATCATACTTCTTGTTGAGGCTGGCACCGAAGAGGGCGGCGAAAGCCTGATAGAAACCGGCACGGATAGGGCCGAGGAATGCCTGGATGAGATGATAAGAGGATGAATTACACTCTCGGTATACCAATTTGATACAAAGCTTGCCTTGGGCATAGGTGAGTTTCTTCATTCTTGGAGTGTATTCTTCCTTGATTCCCTTCTCTACCAGTTTCATGTGGGCATCCTTGGCTTTCTTGTTAGGGAGAGTTTCCAGATAGTCACCCGTTTCGATGATAATCTTTCTAACCTCCTTGGCAATAGGCAGTACCTTTTTGATATTGTATACCAGTCGGTTGTAAGCCATTCGCTCCTTGGCGTTCTTGAACACCGGCTGCGGATAGACATACACGTTGTTCACCTGTACGTATTGAATACTATCTTTATCCAATAGAACCTTACCCACTCTTACCATCGGCTCGAAGGTAGGAGCATCCATGTCTACCGCCCGGTCTTCCGGTTTGGTATCATTCTTTTGTGCCATTATTTGCAAAGTGATGCAGAAGAGCATCGCCAGCAAGAATAACAATTTCTGTTTCATTGTTTCTATATATATAAAGAGGTGACTGGACCAACATTGTCTGCTTCTGTTTCTTCGCTTGATTTCGAAACCACAGAAGCGAAGCCTACAGATACTAAATCGTTCTCTTTATTAGGTACTAAACTGACATCTCCTGCCACACTTTCTATCGCAGGTGTTAACGCAGACTTGTTTAGTGTTTCACCTTCTTCTATCGAACCTACTGATGGTTCAATACCTTCAACTCAGATTACTGTTTCTTATAATCCTGCTTCAACTTCAACTCCAGCTACTCATTCAGCCATTTTGAATATCACCTCTACAGATGCTGTTCCTATAGCTATAGCTTTAAAGGGTAGTGTAGTGATCGACCAAACTGTCTATCATAATGTCAGATCGGAAGAGCGTCGTGTAGGGAAAGAGTGTAGATCTCGGTGGTCGCCGTATCATTAAAAAAAAAAA
>USQD01000176.1 GCA_900556795.1 uncultured Prevotella sp.
ACTTGAATAATCAAAAAAAAAACACTATTTTTGCACTCAGAAAAAGCTAGCAATAAGCTCGCATGATAAACCAATAATGATTAAACTAGCAATGAATACAAAATGCCAATTAGTCGTGAAAAGTATCCTTCTGATACTCATTCTATCAGTTTTCTCTATCCTCCCGTCATGGGGGCAGAGCGGTAAGCTGTTCAATACAGACAATCAACTATCAAGCAATCTTGCCACACAAGTGTTCCAAGACAAGAGTGGTTTTATCTGGATTGCTACCCGTAACGGACTGAATGCTTACGATGGTTACCATATCTCTATCATGAAGAAAGATTTGCCCAATAGTCCGGGGCTGAACAGCAACTACATCAATAGTATCACCCAGGATGACAAGGGACATATTATATTAGGAACCAACAACTCTTTGCTGGCTTTTACGGGAAGTGAATTCCGAAAAATCCCTATGTTCGACTCGAAAGGCAAAGAACTCACCACATACGTAACCCTGGTTTATAGACTCCGAAACAAGGATATTGCCGTTGGAACATCCGGATATGGCATCCTGCTCAAAAAGCCGGATGCTCAGGTATGCCATGCAATGAAGGGTGATGTGGAAAAACTGAAATACATCCACAAATTATTGGAAGATAAATTGGGCAGACTCTGGATTGTCACCGAAGACGGAAAACTCTACCGCAAGGAAACAAATGGGAAAATAACATCCCGCTTCCATGGAACAGATGGGCTGTCCATACAGGACATCCAGCAGGATGCCCTTGGCAACTTCTATCTGGCAACCAAAGATAAAGGTGTGTGTGTACTCAAAAACGGCAGCAACGTCTTTACCTGGATACCCAACATAGGCAATCTGCCTATCGACAACATCTACATCAGTCGCAACAACCTGCTTTATATCGGAAGCGACGGAATGGGCGTCTACGTATACAACCCGAAGACGGGCATAGTACAGGACAATCCGCTCTTCAGTCGACTGGTAAATCTTGCCAAGAGCAAGATTACAAGTATCATAGAGGATAACAGAGGCAACATCTGGGTGAGCATGCTGCAGAAAGGTGTATTCATGCAGGGAAACGCCCAGAACGACTTCAACTATATGGGATTCCGACTGGGCAACCGCAATGTGATTGGCGAAAATTGCGTAACCAGTCTTTGCATTAAGCAGGGCAATCAGGTTTGGGTAGGCACCGACAAAGATGGTCTATACCTATTTAATATAGCAACCCGCAGCGTAGAGGGGCATTTCCTGAACCAGAACACCGTGCTCACCCTCTGTAAGGACCAGCAGGGCAGAACCTGGGTGGGAACCTATACCGACGGTCTGGGCTATATGGATGCAGCCGGAAGCTTCCACCCCGTTGATTTGGGCATCAGCAAGTCGGTGGGCATCTTCGATATCAAGCAAGACCCACAGGGCAACATCTGGATAGCCACCATGGGCGAAGGTCTCTTCTGCCTGCAGAAAGACGGAAGCCGAAGGAACTACAAGGCTAAATATGGTGCAGATAACAACCTCAAGGCCAACAGTCTGCCCAACGATTACCTCATCAAGATGGCCTTATCAAAGGATGGTAACCACGTGTATATAGCCACCTCTGTCGGTCTGGCTTGCCTAGACCGGAAGCGCAACAGTTGGGTATCTACCTTCAGGGGAATCAACTGTATGAACAAGAACGGGTTCTCCCATTGTGTGTTTACAGACAGCAAAGACCGCGTCTGGTATGGAACAGAGGAAGGTGCCTTCTGCTTTGATTTCAAGAAAGGCATCAAGCCTAAGTTGTATTCTACAACTAATGGACTCACGGACAATAGTGTTGCCAGCATCACAGAAGATAACCTTGGCAAGATATGGATAGGAACAACGGTTGGTCTCAACCAGTTAGATCCAAAAAATGATAAGATTATCAAGTTCTATGCCGAAAGCGGCTTGCAGAGCAATGAGTTCAGCGATGCGTCCGTATGCACCACCTGGGGAAAGAAGGTGATTCTGATGGGTGGTTCCGGTGGACTGAACTGGTTCCAGGCAGACAAGGTAAGGCAGCATCCTTGGCAAGCAAAGGTGGTTATCTCGGGATTTCTTGTGAACAACAAAGCCGTTATTCCTGGTATGGAATCGGGTAGCTATACCATTACAGAAAACTGGGTTACTATCAGCAAGGAGTTTCAACTCTCACACGATGACAACTCGTTCTCTCTCCAGCTCTCCACTCTCACCTATAATGACGTGGAGCAGATAAGCTATGCCTACAGCATCAATGGAGAAACATGGCGAATGGTACCAGTTGGACAGAACGAACTGGCGTTCTCCCACATGGCTCCAGGCAGATACAACTTCCGCATCAAGGCAATCTGCAATGGCTACGAAACACCGGTCAATGAGTTTACCGTCATCATTCACCCAGCCTGGTATGCCAGCTTCTGGGCAAAGCTCTTTTATCTCCTGATGTTCGTGGCAGCCATCGTGCTCTATATACGTCATCGCAAACGTCAGGAAGAAGACCGACTCACCCTGCAGCAGCACATCCATGCCGAGGAGATGAGTGAAGCTAAAATCAAGTTCTTCATGAACATCAGTCATGAAATCCGCACGCCGCTCACGCTCATCATCACGCCGCTGCTCTCGCTCATCAAGGAAGACAAGGAGCCTCAACGACAGGGCATCTACGAGATAATCCGAAAGAACTCGGAACGTATCCTCCACCTCATCAACCAGATGATGGACCTGAGAAAGATAGACAAGGGACAGATGGTGATGCGCATGTGCCAGACCAACATGGTGGCGTTCATCAACGAGGAATACGAACTCTTCAGGCAGCAGGCTCTGGCCAAGAACATCGACTTCGAATACCAGCACGATAGCGAAGAACTGCCCGTATGGATAGACCGAAACAACTTCGACAAGGTGATTATCAACATCCTTTCGAACGCCTTCAAGTTCACCCCTACGGCAGGCCACATCCTCCTCTCGCTCACCCACACCGACCACCATGCCTACATCAGCGTCAAGGACAGCGGCATCGGTATTCCAAAAGATAAGCTGGAAACCATCTTCCAGCGTTTCTACCAGACTCCTGCCGACTCTAACGACCGCAACGTCGGTACGGGCATCGGTCTCGACCTCACCCGCTCGCTCGTGGAACTGCACTACGGCTCCATCTCTGCCCGCAACAACGAGGGCGAGAAGGGAAGCAAGTTTGAGCACGGCAGCGAGTTCATCATCCGCATTCCGCTGGGCAAGGACCATCTGAAACCCGAAGAACTCATCGACGAAGAAGAGGTGAAGGAAGAGCAGAACCTGGAACTTGCCGAGGTGAAACAGCTGGAACAGGAGGTGAAGGAGACGGAAAATGCCGAAAAAGCCGAAAGCGCAGCCGGCACAACGGATATGCTGGGCAATCTGCCAGCCTCAGCAAGGGGAGCCAAGGCTGAAATCGTGATTGTGGAAGACGAGGAGGATATCCAGGACTATCTGAAGGCACAGCTCGCCAGCGACTTCAAGATTCGCACCTACCCTAACGGAAAGGTGGCTCTCAACGAGATTCTGAAGAATAAGCCTGACCTCATCATCAGCGACATCATGATGCCGGAAATGGACGGAACCACCCTCTGCGCCAAGCTGAAATCAAACATCAACACCAATGATGTGCCTATCATCCTGCTCACGGCAAAGAGCCGTGAAGAAGATCAGCTGGAAGGATTACAGACCGGTGCCGATGCCTACATACTGAAGCCATTCAATATGGACATCCTGCGCCGCAACATCATCAACCTGCTCACCGTGCGCCGCACTTTGCGCAACAAGTTCACGGGCAATGAAAGCCAGAATCACCAGGTAGAGCAGATAGAAATGCAGACACCAGACAATTCCCTGATGCAACGGGTGATGGAGGTAATCAACGAAAACATCAACGATTCCGACCTGAGTGTGGACATGATTGCACAGAAGGTGGGCATCAGTCGCGTGCACCTGCACCGCAAGATGAAGGAGCTGACCAATCAGACGCCACACAGCTTCATCCGCAACATCCGTCTGCAGCAGGCAGCCAAGTTGCTGAAGGATGGCAAGCAGAGCATCACCGACGTGATGTACGCTTGCGGTTTCTCCAATTCCGCAAGTTTCAGCACCATGTTCAAGAACCTCTATGGCTGTTCTCCTAGAGAATACATGATGAATGCCATGAAGAAATAAAGATGATACACAATAGAAAAAAGAATATGTAACAAAAACAAAGCTTTATGAAACTTTGAAAAAAGTCTTGGTTACATTTCACAATGAAAGATTGCAAATAAAACCGTAACTTTGCAGCGGAAAAACCAGTATGGATTCTCATCCCTGGTTTTCCGCTGCATTTTTTATCTTATTGTATAATCTTTAAAAATCAACAATCATAATGAAGAAATTAGCAATCTTATCGCTTTCGATGATGCTTGCAGCAGGAGCGCAGGCACAGACCGCAGACTTCGACTACTTCAAGTATGCCGGCAATGATGCCCGATTCAATGTCCCGATAGACAAGAAGCATCAGTACTACAACCCAGTATTGGCAGGATTCTATCCAGACCCATCCCTCTGCCGTGTGGGCGACACCTACTATCTGGTGAATTCATCCTTCACCTTCTTCCCTGGTGTGCCTCTCTCTACCAGCAAGGATTTGGTAAACTGGACTCCTGCTGGCCATGTGCTCACCCGCCAATCGCAGGTGCCCCTGAAGGGTCAGCATGTATCAGGCGGTATCTTCGCACCAGCCATCAGCTATAACAAGAAGAACAAGACCTTCTATATGATTACCACCAATGTGGGAGCCG
>USQD01000177.1 GCA_900556795.1 uncultured Prevotella sp.
TTTGGGAAAAACAAAGGTACGAAAATAGTTTAAAAGTTTAGATAAAAATGGCGATTCCTTTTTGGAGTCGCCTTTTTTTGCGTTAAATCATAAATAGATAAATTTGCGTTAAATCATAAATAGAAGAGAAAAAATGCTATTCAAGAATAAGACAGATTATCTGATGGAGTCTATCCGCTTAGGACGGTCGATGACGAGTGGTGAGAAGCTGAATCTCATTGCAGGATTGAGTGTACCCTCTATGTTGGCACAGATTTCTACCGTGTTGATGTTCTTTATTGATGCTTCAATGGTGGGACATCTGGGGGCTGAGGCTTCGGCAAGTATCGGAATCATCGAGTCAACCACCTGGTTGGTAGGTAGCTTGTTGAGTGCTGCTGCTACTGGCTTTTCAGTTCAGGTAGCTCATTTTATTGGTGCCAACGACCTGGTGAAGGCTCGCCAGGTGTTTCGTCATGCCCTGATATGTGGAGTGGCATTTAGCCTTTTCGTTACGCTCATCGGTGTAGGCATTCATTCCCATTTGCCTTATTGGCTGGGGGGAGGTGAGGATATCGCTCCGAATTCCTCGCGTTATTTTCTGATTTACAGCCTGGTATTGCCGTTTGTATTTCTGTATCATATTTCTGAAATGATGCTCAAGTCGGCAGGCAATATGCATACGCCTAGTATCATGGCGGTATTGATATGCTTGTGTGATGTGGCGTTCAATTATCTCTTCATCTATATGATGAAGATGGGGGTAGTGGGCGCTGCGATGGGTACGGCAATGGCGTATATCTGCATTTCGCTGCCCAATCTCTATCTTTCGGCATTCAGAAACCGATTGCTCAATCTCCGTCAGGACAAGGAGCCGTTCAGATGGGTAAGGGAATATGTAAGGCATGCCTGCAAAATAAGCATCCCGATAGCTATACAAAATATCCTGATGAGCGGTGCGCAGATAGTGAGCACCATGATTGTGGCTCCATTGGGCAATATTGCTATTGCTTCCCATTCGTTTGCCATCACTGCCGAGAGCCTTTGCTATATGCCGGGTTACGGTATTGGTGATGCAGCATCTACGCTTGTGGGACAGACGCATGGTGCCGGGCGCGTGGATCTCTGCAAGAATTTTGCCTATATGACGGTAGGATTAGGCATGGGCGTAATGGCATTGATGGGCATGGTGATGTATGTCTTTGCGCCTGAGATGATTGGGGTGTTGTCACCGGTGGAGAGCATCCGGGAGCTGGGCACTACCTGTCTCCGTATAGAGGCGTTTGCCGAGCCGTTCTTTGCTGCGAGCATCGTAACCTATAGTGTTTGTGTGGGTGCGGGTGATACGATGAAGCCTGCCGCCATCAATCTGAGCACGATGTGGCTGGTAAGGCTTACCCTTGCCTACGGGCTTTCGAAAAGCTATGGACTGGAGGGTGTTTGGATGGCAATGGCTACGGAGCTTACCTTCCGTGGCATCCTCTTCCTTATCCGCCTCTTCCGAGGAGCATGGATGAAGAGCTTTCAATGTTAGTTTTATGTTAAGATTGCAAGCTTTTGGAAAGATATTCTTCCAAATGCTTGCAAATCTTTTAATTTTTATGTAATTTTGCAGCAGAAATAGCAAATAATTACATATTTATTAATAAACAGAGAAGAATGAGATTAAGAAAGATTTTCGCAGCAGCAGTGCTGTTGCTCTCTGTGGGAACAGCGCTGGCACAGCAGATGCCACCTATCCCAGTGGATAAGGATGTGAAGATTGGTCGTCTGGACAACGGATTGACTTACTACATCCGCCACAACAGTTATCCTGAGCATGTAGCCAGCTTCTACATCGCACAGAAAGTAGGTTCTATTAACGAGAACGATGATCAGCGCGGTTTGGCTCACCTCCTGGAGCACCTCGCCTTTAATGGTACTGAACACTTCAAGGACAATACCCTGCAGAATTATCTGCAGAGCATCGGTGTGGAGTATGGTCGTAATCTGAACGCTTATACCAGTGTTGACAAGACCGTTTATTACTTCACCGATGTGCCTACCACCCGTGTTTCTGCCGTAGATTCATGTATGCTCATCCTGAAGGATTGGAGCAATGGCATCTCGCTTACCACCAAGGCTATCGAGGATGAGCGCGATGTGGTTCACAATGAGTACCGCATGCGTATGGTGGGTCAGCAGCTCATGCTGGAACGTGCTCTCCCTAAACTCTATCAGGGCGAAAAGTATGGTTATCGCCTGCCTATCGGACTGATGAGCGTTGTTGACGGATGCAAGCCTGAAACTCTCCGTGCTTACTATCGCAAGTGGTATCGTCCGGACAATCAGGCAATTATCATCGTGGGTGATGTAGATGTCAACCATGTCGAGGGCAAGATCAAGGAGCTTTTCTCTGGCATCAAGGTGCCTAAGGATGCTGCCAAGGTGATTCCTGTTCCTGTAGCTGATAATGATACAGCTATCTACGTGGTGGATAAGAACAAGGAGCAGCAGTATGACGTTATCAACATCATGATGAAGAACGAGACGACTCCTGATTCATTGAAAGGCTCTCTGCCATATCTGCTTGAGGGTTATCTGAAGAATGTGGCTACCTCTATGCTTAATGCGCGTCTTTCAGAGATGGCTCGTGAGGCAGATTGTCCATTCCTGCAGGGAGGTAGTGATATTGGCAACTATTTGGTTTCCAGTACAAAGGATGCTTTCTCAGTGGTAGGCGTGGCTAAGCCGGGCAAGGTGAAGGAGGCATATGCTGCCTTGATGCGCGAAGCTAAGCGCGTGCATGATTTCGGTTTTACGGCTTCTGAATATCAGCGTGCCAAGGACGAATTCATGAGTCATGTTGACAAGACTTACGAGAACCGTGCCAAGATGAAGAATGAGCAGTTTACCACTCAGTATGTTGACCATTTCATCTCTAACGAGCCAATTCCTTCTGTAGAGGATGAAACTCAGATCTATAAGATGGTAGTGCCACGCCTTTCTGTAGATGTGGTTAACAGTGCCGTGAAGCAGTTGATCTGTACTACCGATACCAACCTTGTAAGCATGGTGTTCATGCACGAGGCAGAGGGTGCCGTTTATCCTACCGAACAGGAACTTGCCGACATCGTGAAGCAGGTGCGCAGCGAGAAGCTTGAGGCTTATGTGGACAATGTGAAGCAGGAGCCGCTGATGGCTCAGGCACCTAAGGCAGGCAAAATCAAGAAGACTGAGGAGAACAAGCAGTTGGGCTTCAAGAAGCTTACCCTCTCCAACGGAGCCAAAGTAATTATCAAGAAGACAGACTTCAAGGACGATGAGATTCAGTTTGCTGCTTCTGCCAACATCGGTTATGCAGCTTATCAGAATGACCCTATCAATGCGCAGAACGCCAGCACAATCTGGTCGTTGAGCGGTTTGGGCGATTTCTCAAGCAATGATTTGGAGAAGGCACTTGCCGGCAAGCAGTGTGGTGTAGATTTCTCTTTCTCTACCTTCCGTCACGGTTTGAGCGGTACTACCACTCCTAAGGATCTTGAGACGATGATGCAGCTGGTTTACCTCTCTATGACCAATGTTACCAAGGACCAGAAGGCATTCGACAATATGAAGAATACCTATGCTACTGTTCTTGCTACCAAGAGCAACAACCCTAGTCTGGTATATCAGGACTCAGTACAGAGCACCCTTTACCTGGGAAGCAAACTGGCTCGCATCCCAGAGGCATCAGATATTCAGAGCATCGATTATGATGCTTGTCTCGAAATGTGGCATCAGCTCTACAGTAATGCCAAGGATTTCACTTTCTACTTTGTCGGCAACTATGATGAGAAGGTGCTCCTCCCATTCATCGAGCAGTATATTGCATCTCTCCCTAACCAGGGCATGAAGATCAAGATCAAGAACCAGCCAATGCCTTATGCCCACGGCAAGGTAAGCAATGTATTCACCAAGGCGATGGAGAATCCTCAGAGCCAGGCTCGCGAGATGTGGTTTGCCAAGGTGCCTTATACCCAGAAGAGCAGTGTATTGGCAGATATGGCAGCACGTCTTCTGGAGATGAAGTATTTGCACAGCATCCGTGAGGAGTTGAGCGCAGCTTATTCAGCAGGTGCCAACTATGGTGTATTCTTCGATGCAGATAACAAGGTAATGGTAACCATCAACGGCATGGCTCAGTTGAATCCAGAGAAGGCAGATGTAGCTATCCCATACTTCTTCAAGGGTATGGACGAGGTGATTGCCAAGGTTGATGCTGACGATTTGCAGAAAGTAAAGGAGATACTCTTGAAGCAGGCTGGCGTGGATGAGAAGACCAACGGTTACTGGATTCAGACCTTGGGTATGTTCGACCTTCACAAGGTTGATGATTACAGCAACTACAAGAATCTCGTGAAGTCAATTGATGGCGCTCAGATTTCCGACTTCCTCAAGAATGTTATCTTGAAGAGCGGCAATCATGTAGAGGTTATCATGAAGGGCGAGAAGAACAAGTAATTCCGGCTATCTATCAGAATTTAGATATAGGATAGAAAATGAAAAAATCCCGTTGTACGTACCATGCAAGATGGTCGACAACGGGATTTTTACTTTTTCTTTTCCCAAAAATTTCAGTTCCTCTTAAAATTTAAGAGTCGTTCTGAAAAATCTCTCTCATTTTCAGTCTTCGGGGTCCTGTTTCTCTGAATTTCTTTTTCTCTTTTTGTTCCGGAGAAAATGATTCAGCAGAATCTCTCCAACCGAATGTCATTCTGAAAATAATCTCTCTTCCAAGAAGAATCTTGTCTCTTGTTCACTAAAATCTAAAAGACTTAATCTCTTCTTTTCGCCTTTGAGGCAAGCGCC
>USQD01000178.1 GCA_900556795.1 uncultured Prevotella sp.
TATATATTATATACAATAAATATATTCCGAAATGATCAAGATACGCTGCGTGGTAGAACGGATTACCTACCAGAACCAGGAAAACGGATATTCCGTGATGAAAGTCAAGGTTAAAGGATATTCCGACCTGGTTACCCTGGTGGGAAACCTGCTGGATGTTCCAGTGGGAGCGGTATTGTTGTGCAATGGCGAATGGAAGATGGACAAGCGATACGGACAGCAATTTGCCTGCGAAACCTGGGAAGAGGTAATGCCCGCCACGGCGTATGGAATAGAAAAATATTTGGGCAGCGGACTGGTGAAAGGCATCGGTCCGAAGTACGCTCACCTGATAGTGGAGAGGTTCGGAACGGAAACCATAGAGGTGATTGAAGACGATATTGAAAGGCTCTATGAACTGCCGGGCATCGGAAAGAAACGTGTGGAGAAAATCCGCGACAGTTGGGAGAAGCAGAAGGACATCAAGAACGTGATGATCTTCCTGCAGCAGTATGGAGTAAGCACAGCCTATGCCGCCAAAATCTACCGGCAGTATGGCAAGGATAGCATCGACAATGTGAAGGAGAATCCCTACCGACTTGCCGAAGACATCTGGGGCATCGGTTTCAAGACAGCCGACAGCATAGCCAGCAAGATGGGTTATGAAAAAAACGACCCGAGACGCTGCAAGAGCGGAATCAGCTACACATTGAACGAACTCTCCAACGAAGGGCATGTATATGCTGTAGAAGAGCAGCTTATAGAAGCCGCCAAGAAACTGCTCGAAGCCGATGAAGAGTCTATCAGGCAAGCCGTTATGGAAATGATTATATCCGAGAATCTTATCCGCGAGAACGAAGCCATCTATCTGCCACCCTTCTATCATTCTGAACGCGGAACGGCAAAGAAACTGCTGGAGTTGATGCACGGTCAGGGACCTACCCTCTTCAATATGCAGGCCGACATCCAGGCGATGGAAAAAGCTTCGGGCATCAAGTATGACGAGGTGCAGATTGCCGCCATAGAGCAGGCTGTACGCTCTAAGGTGATGGTGCTTACGGGTGGTCCCGGAACAGGAAAAACCACGACAACGCAAGGTATAATTTCTGCTTACAAAACGGCAGGGATGAGGATTCTGCTGGCGGCTCCTACGGGCAGAGCTTCCAAGCGAATGAGCGAGGCCACGGGCATGGAAGCCAAGACCATCCACCGACTGCTGGAATTTAATCCGCAGGACGGATACAAGCGAAACGAGGAGAACCCGCTGGAGGGCGATGCGCTGATCGTGGATGAGTGTTCAATGATAGACATCATCCTGATGTATAATCTGATGAAGGCAATTCCGGAGCACATGCGCCTGGTGCTAGTGGGCGATATAGACCAGTTGCCGAGTGTGGGAGCCGGAAACGTTCTGCGCGACATCATCGACTCTGGGAAAATTCCGGTAGTCCGACTTACCCGCATCTTCCGACAGGCGCAATCGAGCCGAATCGTGATGAGTGCCCATGCCATCAACCAGGGATATTATCCTGACACGAGCAACGGAAAGCAGACCGACTTTTTCTTTATCAAGAATGAAGATCCGGAGCAGGTGGCTACGGAAATCGTGAATCTTGTAAAATACCGATTGCCCAAGGCTTATGGTCAACCCCAGAGCAATATTCAGGTGCTCACGCCGATGCAGCGCAGCGTGGTGGGTGCAGCCCATCTGAACATGTTGCTGCAGCAGGCGCTCAACACATCTACCCTCGGTGTCAGCCGTGGCGGAACCACCTACAAACAGGGCGACCGCGTGATGCAGATAAGGAATAATTACGACAAGAACGTATTCAATGGCGACATTGGAACCGTGGAGAAGGTGAACATGGAAGACCGCACCATCTCCGTTATTTTCGAAGACCATTTGGTAGAATACGAGGCTACAGAGCTGGATGAGCTGACATTGGCTTATGCCACCACCATCCACAAGAGTCAAGGTTCGGAATACCCCATCGTGATCATTCCGATACTGATGACCCATTTCGTGATGCTTCAGCGCAACCTCATCTACACCGGAATCACGAGAGCCAAGAAGGTATGCGTGATCATCGGTCAGCCCAAAGCCCTCGCCTATGCGGTAAGGAATCTGACAGTAAGCAACAGAAACACAAAATTAAAAGAACGGTTGCGTGGAGAGATAGAAGCAACAACCCTTTCTCCACTCCACACCAGCAAGCCGTATGTTCTGCCAGAAGAGGACCAGCCGATGATGGCAGCAGAACCGGAAATAAAAAGATAATAACAAAATGATTATTTTAAAGATAATAATAATAATGCAATCATTTTATGGAGAATAACATAGAAATTAAGGAAACTGGAATGCAGAGCCGCACGGAACTGCTCCTGGGAAAAGATAATCTTGAAAAAATACAGGCAGCACGAGTGCTCATCTTCGGAGTCGGAGGTGTAGGATCATGGTGTGTCGAGGGACTGCTGCGCAGTGGCATTCGCAACATCACCATGGTAGATTGCGACCATGTATGCGTAACCAACTGCAACCGACAGCTGATGGCTACAAGCCGTACCATCGGACAGGTGAAAGTAGATGCGCTGCGCGAACGCCTGTTGGAAATCAACCCAGATGCCAACATCACGGCTTATCAGAAAATCTACCAGGCGGAAACAGCCGATGAGTTCCACTTGGAGGAATACGACTTCATCATCGATGCCATCGACTCGCTGAAAGACAAGGCGGATCTGATTCTCCGTGCCACAGCCCTTCCGAAGGAAATCACCTTCATTTCTTCGATGGGAGCAGCCCTTCGAAGCGACCCCTTCATGGTAAGAAAGGCTGAGTTCTGGAAGGTTGATGGCGACCCGCTGGCAAGAGCCCTTCGCAAGAAATTCAAGAAGAACAAGACGTTCCCTAGCCGCAAGTTCCAGTGCGTTTATAGCGTAGAAAAGCCAATGCAGAACATGGGCGAGAACTGTGAATACAGCCCTACCAAGGCGCAGATTAATGGTTCGCTCTGTCACATCACCGCCACATTCGGCATGGCAATCGCAGGAATGGTCATCAATCACATCATTGATTAACCTATCACATTATCAGTTGATATTTCAATCATAGATGGATGTTTCATCATAACCAAGGAGAAGTGTTACATCAGGTCACACTTCTCCTCTGTATTCTTCTCTACCTTCTCACCAGCCTTCAGGATACGAGCCTTGTAGCCGAACTTCCTGAAACCCTCCTAAAGTTTCTCGGGAGTGGTCTTGTCGGCATTGTACTTTACGGTAACCGTCTGATTCGGAACACTAGTCTCAATACTCTTGATACCCTTTTCAAAACGGAGGTTGCTCTTGATTTTGTTCTCACAAGCCGCACAGTGCATCTGTGGAGTGGTTGTGAAAACTACGGATATGTTTTTTTCTGTTAAGCATTTGAATTCTTCACTCTTCGCTTTAAAGCTTTGCCCTTCACGTTAAAGCTTTACTCTTATTCCTGCATAAAACATTCTGCCTTCCACTGGGCCCCATACCAGGGTTGGTTCAAAATCCTTGCCCCATGGATTAACGGCACCATAGATAGGGGCCTTCTGCTTGAAGCCCGCCAGGTTCTCGCCTCCCACATAGATGCTCCAATGACGGAACCATCTGGTAATCTGAGCATTTACCTGCTCGAAGCTATGAAAACGAGGAGACCATGATGGAGTTCCATTTGCCAACTGATAGGGTTCCGGATTTCTTCCCCCACCATTCAACTGCACCGTGGCGTCAATCTGCCACAACGCCAATGGAGTCTTATAGGAAGCGGTGAAGAGCACCTTGTACTTGCTGGTCAATGGTTTCTCCTTCAACTCATTCTCTACTCCGTAAGAACATTTCACATCGCTCAAACGATAAGCCGCCGTAATCTCCAGACCTGCATTCAGCTTCAGAGTCTTGTTAAACAGCGGGATATAGAAGGCTGTGCTCACACCATAGTTCCAAGCCTCCTCCTGCTTCAAGCCATTGCTGGAAAGCTGAGAACCAGCAGAAGTCTGAGAGCTTGGAGTAGAAGCCTGAGACCCTGAAGTGGAATTCTGAGAACTTGAAGCGGAAACCAGAAGGTTTCTTCCAGCAATCTGAAGTTCCCTTCCACTCGCCAGCAGATAGTTGTACTCCGCCAGACCGAACACCGTACGATAGCCCTTGCCGGCAGATAATCGGATGCTGACAGCATCTATAGGTGAATACTTTACGTGGAAACGAGGGGTGAAGAAGTTGCCATAGATGGAACTATGGTCGAAACGAACACCCGCCATCGCCGTGAGCCTCGTGCCTAATGTATAGATATATTGAGCATAAGCTCCTGGAGTAGTCTCCTTCTCGTTGAGTCGCTGCATCACCGGCAGGATATAAGAAGATTGCTGACTCGAAGATGACCTACCGTACCTGAAAGACCGAGCAATTTAATCTGTCGTGCGCCAGTGGTAGCGTCGTTGTAAGCCACATCCACCGATAGGTTGGTATTGAAGCTCTCACCAAGGTTGCAGCATGCCGCCTTGTCTATAAATCGGGTTATAGACTCCTTCACTCGCATTGCAGCCCTCTTAGACTTGCAGAATATCATCGAGTCATCTGCATAGCGTACAAAGGGAAGCCCTCTGCGTTCAAGTTCTTTATCCAGTTCGTTGAGCATGATGTTACTCAACAACGGACTTAGCGGTCCTCCTTGGGGAGTCCCTTCCTCGCTCGCTTCGAACAAGCCTTTGTTCATTACACCACTTCGGAGATATTTGTGTATAAGACTGACCACTCTGCCGTCTTTTATCGTACG
>USQD01000179.1 GCA_900556795.1 uncultured Prevotella sp.
ATATTTGTTATGGCGATTTGTTGCTTCAATTAGATGACTTTAGTGCAATGCAGTATGTTGTTGATATTGCAAGAAAACTGACTACAAGTAAGTATGGCGTTTCAACTATGGATGTAAAAAAGACATTGGTGAATTATGATACTATACATGAGAACTTAAAATTAGAATCGCATGTCATTCTTACTAGATTCAACGGTTGGAAAAAATATATTTCTTCTGTAACGTTGGAAGATGTTCCATCGTTGTCTATTAGTCTCGTTGGGGATATGAAGAATTCCTCGGAACTTCAAATTTCTAAGCATTGTTTAGGAATGGTCGAGGAGTATCTTGAATCTCTAGATCAAGAAGCATGGAAACATAGTCTTGACTCTAATGACTATAATTTTAAATTGTTATGCGTTTATCATCCAAAGTCACTTGCGTTCTATATTGATGCTTTCAAGGAGATTATGCGTGGTTATGCACTGGGTAATTCTGATACTTCAATATCGAATGAATTGACAGAAAAAGCAATCACGATTTTGAACGATATGGGATATGACTGTTCTATAGTCTTCAAGGAAGTGAGAGATATCTTTGTTAATAACTCTTGTGTCAATAAAGACAAATTGAGGTACTTTGGTAAATGGCTTTTCTTGTATGGTAATTTGGAAGGCTCTAAAAAGTCTTTGAATAAGATTCTACGTTCAGAATTTTTGGATGACCCTGAAATCTTGAAATTAGTATCTGAAAACAAGACTGTTGTAAAACAGATAATGATGAAGGCGGATGATACTTCTGACTTTACAAATAAGTTATCTGCTTTGACTAAACAGCATGATGATGACGATGGGTTAAAATCCTTATGTGCTTATTGGGGAATTGATATTGATGGAAGTAAATGATAATTCATGGAACCACAGATATCATTCTATTTAGCAGCTTGCATAATGTATAATTGGATTTGTTCCCAAATATCGCTATCTAGCATGAAGTAAGGGATTGCTTTCTTGCTATCCTCTGCAAAATAGAAAAACAGATGTTTGATGCCTGGAGCATCAGCATATTCGTAGGCTTCGATTTTCACAATGTTGATGCCTTGCGACTGAAGAGCTGCAAGGAGTTGCTGACGTTGCTTTTTCGTAAGCTGCTTATACTTCGTATATATAGTATTAATATCGTATGTCATAATCATTGTTTCTTATTCATGAAATGATGGGATTCTGATGGAACCCGCTGTTTATGGCTGCGAAGATAACAAAATAATTTCAAATACAGTTATGTTTCGATTAAAAACATTAACAATTTTGGGTAGTAAGGCGGAATTAGCCTCATTACCAGAGGGCAAATTGCTCATTAACACCGTAAATGCTCACTCTTTTAACACCGCAAAGAAGGATCAGCTCTTTGCTGATGCTCTGACAAATGGTGATGTGCTGATTCCGGATGGCGTGAGTATCGTGAAGGCGTGCAAGTGGATTAAGGCTAAGAGTCAGCCGAAGGAAAGAATAGCCGGCTGGGACCTGTTTTTCTTCGAGATGAACAAACTGGAAGAGAGTGTTAAATGTGAAAAGTTAAATGTTAACTTAGAGGATAGTAATTCAACATTTAACACCCAACATTCAACATTGTCAAAGACCGTGATGTTCATGGGTAGTTCACAGAAGGTTCTCGACCTGATTGTGAAGCGTGCTGCCGTGGATTATCCTCACCTGAAGGTGGTGACATATTCGCCTCCTTATAAGCCTGAGTTCTCGGCTGAGGACAACAAGGCTATCATTGATGCTATCAATGCTGCCAACCCTGATTTGCTGTGGATTGGCATGACGGCCCCTAAGCAGGAAAAGTGGACGTACTCTCATTGGAATGAGTTGAACATCCATTGTCATGTTGGTACCATCGGTGCCGTCTTCGACTTCTTTGCTGGTACCGTGGAGCGTGCCCCTATCTGGTGGCAGGAGCATGGCTTGGAATGGCTCTATCGCTTGATCAAAGAGCCAAAGCGTATGTGGAGAAGATATATCATCGGTAATACTTTGTTCCTCTGGAACATGACGAAAGAGTAACTTGTGAAGAAACAACAAAAGATTTTCTTTGATTTCCTAAGATTCTGTATTGGCTCTGTTAGGGAGATTCCTGATTCCTTGAAGGAGGCGGATTGGAAGGAGCTGTATGCTATTTCCAAGATGCAATGCCTGGTGGGTGTTCTCTTTGATGGTATTAAGAAGCTACCAGCGGAACATGTGGGGATGAAGAAGGAATTGCTGCTCCAATGGATGGCAGAAAGCCAGATGTTGGAGAAAGCGAATGTTCGGCTGAATGATGCTGCCATCCAGGTTTCTGAGTGGTTTCGGAAGAAGGGATTCAGAACCTGTATCTTGAAAGGACAGGGGAATGCATTGATGTATCCGAATCCTTATTCCCGTACGCCTGGTGATATTGATATCTGGGTGGAAGGTGGAGATAAGAGGGTCATCTCCTTTGTCCGCTCTATCTCGCCTCATGAAAAGGCGTGCTATCACCACATCGAGTTCCCATCGTATAAGGGTATTGAGGTGGAAGTGCATTATCGCCCTAGCTTCCTGCTGTGCTTCTGGCATAACAGAAAACTTCAGAAATATTATGAGAGGGTGAAGGAAGAGCAGTTCTCGCATCGAGTAATGTTGGGAGAGCAAGGGGAGATTGCGATTCCGACAACAGAATTCAATCTTATCTCCCAGTTGACTCATATCCTCTCGCATTTGATGAATGAGGGGATTGGGTTAAGGCAACTGGTGGATTATTACTATGTATTGATTAGTGATGATTTATTATTGATTAGGGATAGAGTGCAGAAGGAATTGAAGGAGTTGGGATTGTGGAAGTTTACTGGGGCTATCATGTATATTATGCATGAGGTGTTCGGCATGCCTGCCTCTCGCCTTATTGTTCCTCCTAATGAGAAGTATGGTAAGTTTGTGCTGAATGAGGCGCTGGAGGCCGGGAACTTCGGAATGCATGATGAAAGGAATCACTTCGAAAAATCTCAGCTAGGTCATAATCTTCAAAGGGTGTATAGGGATATAAGACTCGTGAGGTATTTTCCTGCTGAGGCGCTATGCGAGCCTTTGTTTAGAACATGGCACTTCTTTTGGCGGTTACGACACAAATAAGGCACACAAATCACATATTTACGACATAAACTATTACTAATGGAAAAAAGAAAAGAAAGAATAGACAACTTAGAGGAAACTCCTCATTCACATCTCCCCTATTCTGATTTCGGAGACTCTATAATTAGTGATAAACAACAAATGAAGAAGAAAGTTTTTGTAAGCGGGTGTTACGACCTGCTGCATTCCGGTCATGTGGAGTTTTTCCAGCAGGCATCACGGTATGGTGACCTGTATGTGGGTATCGGATCGGATGCTACTTATCTGGAGTATAAGCATCGCAAGCCTATGTTTCCGCAGGAGGAAAGGCTATTTATGGTCAAGAATATCAAGGCGGTGAAGGATGCGTATATCAATGAGGGAAGCGGAGTCATCGACTTTCTGCCAACTCTTAATAAGGTGAAACCGGATGTGTTTGTGGTGAATGCTGAAGGTGGGTCTGATGAGAAACGTAGGATCTGTAAGGAAAGGGGCATCGAATATGTCGAACTCCAGCGCACTCCTCATGCTGGATTGAAGGCTCGGTCTTCTTCTGACTTGAAGAAGGCGTTGTCGAACGTATCTGATAATTCGGCACAGGAAGCGGGGATTCCTACCCGTCTGGATCTGGCTGGTACATGGATTGATCAGCCTTATGTAAGCATGTATCATCCGGGATGGGCGGTTACCATCTCGCTGGAACCGACCTTTGAGGTGCGCGACCGCTGCGGTCTGTCTACCTCTACTCGTAAGGTGATTCAGAAGATATGGCCGGTCAAGTTGCCGAAGATGGACCCGGAGATGCTTGCCCGACTGGTATTCTGCTTCGAGAACAATCCGGAGCGTCATGATGGTATCATCTCAGGTGCCCAGGATTCTATCGGTATCTGTGTTCCCGGTCTGGTGCGTCATTATTATGACAATAATTTCTGGCCGGAGAAGATTGAGAGTACGCAGGATGAGATGACTCTCCGATTCCTGGAAGATCATCTGGTGATGATTCCGATGGAACCGAGAAGACCGGGATGCAGTGTGGTGGAAGGTAAGGATATCACGCCTGAGAAGGTGAAGGCGCTGGCTGATGCAGCAGATGCCTGCTGGAAGGCGATTCTGGCGCACGACCTTGATGCCTTTGCTGCCGCATACATGGCATCTTTCGAAGCCCAGATTGCGATGTTCCCGGGTATGGTGAATCCGTCTATCAACGGTGTGATAGAACCGGAGGCAAGTGTACAGCCGATGATAGACCGCTATAGCTACATGGAGGAGGTACTGGCATGGAAGATGCCGGGAGCCGGTGGCGGTGGTTATCTGGCACTGGTAGTAAAGGACAGTCTTAAATTTGCAGAGAATCATGATGAAGCCATCCATCTTCAGATACGAAGGGCATAACTATCTGGTGCCCTTCCTCATTATCAGCAGTCTCTTCTTCATGTGGGGCTTTGCCCATGGTATCCTGGAGGTGCTGAATCCGCATTTCCAGGAGTCGTTCCATATCAGCAAGGCGATGTCGGCCTTGACGCAGACAGCTGTCTATGGTGCCTACTTTCTGATGGCGCTGCCTGCCGGATGGATTATCCGGAAGTGGGGCTACAGAAGGGGAGT
>USQD01000180.1 GCA_900556795.1 uncultured Prevotella sp.
CAAATTTGCCTTTATTTTGGTGTTTTTTCTCTTCTTACTTGAGCTTCTCCAAAGCTTCCTTGATGCGACGGATTGCCTCTACGATGTTTTCATCGCTTGTAGCATAACTCATACGGAAACAGTCTGGGTCTCCAAAAGCATCACCGCCTACAGTTGCTACATGTGCCTCTTCCAGGAGATACATGGCGAAGTCTGTAGAATTATTGATGGTGTGAGTACCGTTGCTCTTGCCGAAATAGCTGTTGCACTTAGGGAAGAGATAGAATGCTCCCTGTGGCATGTTGACTTCAAGTCCTGGTACTTCCTTTGCCAATTTTACAATCAGATTGCGACGGCGCTCAAATGCCTGGCGCATTTCTTCTACTGCACTCTGGTCGAGTGTATAGGCAGCCTCTGCAGCCTTCTGGCTAACAGAACATGTGCCACTGGTGTATTGACCCTGGAGCTTGTTGCAGCCCTTGATGATCCATTCAGGACCAGCCAGGAAACCGATTCTCCATCCTGTCATGGCGTATGCTTTAGATACTCCGTTGGCAATGATGACCTGTTCCTTCATGCCTGGTTCCTGAGCAATGCTGTGGTGCTTGCCTATATAATTAATGTGTTCGTAGATTTCATCTGCCAACACGAATACCTCTGGGTGCTTTTTGAGAACTTCTGCCAATGCAGCCAATTCTTCTTTAGAATATACGCTTCCTGTTGGATTGCTAGGAGAACAGAGGATGAGCATCTTGGTCTTGTCTGTGATGGCATTTTCCAATTGCTCTGCTGTCATCTTGAAGTCTTGGTCGAATCCCGCATTTACGATGACTGGTGTACCGCCTGCCAATTTTACCATCTGTGGGTAGCTTACCCAATATGGGGCTGGGATGATAACCTCGTCGCCTGGATTAACGAGAGCAAGGACAGCGTTGCAGACGCACTGTTTGCCGCCTGTTCCTACGATTACCTCGTTGGTGGTATATTCTAAGCCGTTCTCGTTTTTCAATTTGGCAACAATAGCTTTTCGCAAGTCTGGATAACCAGGTACTGGTGAATAACGGGAGAAGTTCTCGTCAATAGCCTTCTTTGCTGCCTGTTTAATGTTGTCAGGAGTGTTGAAGTCTGGTTCACCTACGCTCATGTTGATAACATCAATGCCTTGAGCTTTCATTTCACTACTCTTCTGTGACATCGCCAGCGTTGCTGATGGTGCCAATCTGTTTAAACGATCAGATAATTGTGCCATAATTCTTTTTACTATTTGTTTATCGTGTGCAAAATTAAGCAAATTATTTCTTTTTCGGAAGAAAATTGAGCATTATTTTACCTATTGTACCTAAATAATAACATAATTTTCATTATCCGAGGTGTAGAGTGTGTCCCATGCGGTCTCTCTTGGTCTTGAGATAACGTTCGTTGTACTCGTTTGGAGTTACTTCGATAGCTACATTTTCTACAATTTCCAAACCGTATGCTTCAAGTCCTACACGTTTCACTGGATTGTTGGTGAGCAATCTCATTTTGTGCACGCCGAGGTGGCGTAGCATCTGTGCTCCACAGCCGTAGTCGCGCTCGTCTGGCTTGAAGCCGAGGTGCACATTGGCGTCTACGGTATCGTATCCTTCTTCCTGCAATTTATAAGCGGCAATCTTGTTCATGAGTCCAATGCCTCGTCCTTCCTGTTGCATATAGATTACTACGCCCTTGCCAGCCTTTTCGATGGCTTGCATGGCTTTGTGTAGCTGCTGTCCGCAATCACATCGCTTGCTTCCTAAGATGTCACCTGTGGCACATGAAGAATGAACGCGAACCAGAATAGGTTCGTCTTCCTTCCATTCGCCTTTGATAAGAGCCATGTGCTCGAGCCCATTGCTAGCCTGGCGGAAAGGAATGAGTCGGAAGTGTCCGTATTCTGTTGGCATATCTACTTCTTCGCCCACTTCGATAAGTGATTCTTTTTTTAGGCGATATTCAATCATGTCTTTAATGGAAATCACCTTGAGGTTCCATTCTTTTGCCATTTCCATCAACTGTGGAAGACGTGCCATGGTTCCATCTTCGTTCATGATTTCCATGAGTGCGCCTGCTGGGTAGAGACCTGCCATTCTGCAGAGGTCAATGGCGGCTTCAGTATGTCCGCTTCTTCTCAATACGCCGTTGTCTTGTGCATAGAGTGGATTGATGTGGCCAGGGCGACCGAATGTCTGCGGAGTTGATGTTGGGTCGGCGAGTGCCTTGATGGTCTCTGCGCGGTCGTGAGCAGAAACTCCTGTAGTACATCCCTCCAGCTTGTCTACGGTTACGGTGAATGGAGTACCGAGCATGGAAGTGTTGTCTGATACCTGATGAGGCAGGTCGAGTTCGTCGCATCTACTGAGGGTGATAGGTGCGCAAAGTACGCCTCTTGCATTTTTGAGCATGAAGTTTACCTTTTCTGCGTCTATCTTTTCTGCAGCGATGATGAGGTCGCCTTCGTTTTCGCGATCTTCGTCATCTACAACAATGACAAATTTACCTTCCTTGAAATCCTTGATTGCATCTTCGATGCTATTTAGCTTGTATTCTCCCATATTTGTGATACTTTTTTATAGTTACATTTCTTTTATTCTTCTAATGATGTTGTCGTTTGTCTGAAGAATGAGCTTCAGGTCGCGATACAGTCGCATTCTGAAACGCCACATTCTCAGATACAGTCCCGTTCCGATTGGGAAGAGAATGGCTGCAGTGATATTGAGCCATTTCTTTTCGAATGGTCGGGTATGTGCCTTGGTAGACAGGATAGGGTATTGGTTGATGGAATGGAGAAGATATTTGTCCTTCGTGTTGCTGAGGTCTTCAATGATTTTCTCCAGTTCGTTACTGATACGTTCTATCTCATGGTCGGGCTGGTACTTGAAAAATACGTTGATAAAGTTTGGCAGTCTTCTCAGTCTGTGTACCTTATTATATATGGTAATGTCATTTGATATTTGTGCCAATATTTCAGCGTCCTTCTCGTAATCTGGATCTTCGATGATTACTTCTTTGCCAAAGATGTGCCGTTTCGTTCGCAAACCTAGCAGGCGCATGAAGAAGTCGCGGTAAGCTTCTATCTTGAAGACGGCAGAGTCGTTGGTGGCTTTGTAGGTCACGAAGATAGCCAGTGGTGAAAGGACAGCAGGAGCTAGTCCCATTCCGAACCATACAGCCCATATTCCGCCTCGTGCCATTCTGAATCCTGTATTGTCAAGGATGAAGAAGGCAATAAATACCAATACTGATATAATAACTGGTATTCCCAGTCCTCCCTTTCGGATGATGGCTCCTAATGGAGCACCGATAAAGAAGAAAATCAGGCAGGAGAGGGCGAGTGTGAATTTGCGGATGGCTTCGATGTCGTGTTGCCTGATAATGTAGTCGGCATCGCTGGTCATCATTGACTTGAAGTCAAGATCTGATAATTCTTGCTGTACAGTTGCTAAAGCATCGTTGGCTACCATTAACTTTCTGTCGTTAGAAAGTTTGTTGTAGAGCGTATCGATGTTCGTTTTTTCACCCTTCTTGATTGCCTTTAATGAGTCTGTCTTGTTGTTGAGGCGTGCCAGATTGTAGAATCTGGCTTTGTATTCTTTCAGATAACCTCTACCGATGGAGTCGTAGGTGTTATTGATAGAGTCTACGTCATGTCTGATCTTGGACAGGCTCTTTGTCTTTGCATTATTGGATAATGAAGAGGCATCAGTCAGGTTGAAGTCACCGTCGAAGTCGAGAATGATCTTCTTGGATACAAATGTTTCTCGGCGATAAGGTACAGCGGCACTGTTTCCTAATTCGCTGCTTTGCATATTCTCAAACCATTCTCCGCTATACAGACTTAGCACCAGGTGTTTTTTTTCTGCAGTACTTTGCAGCATACCCGAGTCGGCAAGGATGATGGCGGCATCTTCGTAGCTGTCGGTCATACGGTAAATCATGATACCGTAGAGTTTGCCTGTCTTCAGGTCTTTCTTCTGCACATAGAGGTTGCAGTTAGGAATGCCATCATAGAAGATACCTTCAGGAATTTCGAGTTCTGGGCTCTTCTGTTTCATGGAGATGAGCAGTTGGGCAAGCTTCTGGTTTGAGTCTGGACCAACATTGTTCTGGAAATAAAAGGAGCCAAACATGATGATGAAGGTGATGACGATGAGTGACCGGAACGCTTGCATCAATGAAATGCCGGCAGCCTTGATGGCTGTAAGCTCTGAACTTTCGCCCAGGTTTCCGAAAGTCATGAGCGAGGCGAGGAGGATTGCCAATGGCAAAGCTTGTGGAACCAGCATGAGTCCCATGTACCAGAAGAACTGTGCCATGACATCAATCGTAAGACCTTTGCCGATTAAGTCGTCAATGTATCTCCACAAGAATTGCATCATCAGCACAAATTGGCAGATGAAGAATGTTCCTACGAACAGCAGTCCGAATTGCTTTGCAATGAATATGTCTAACTTTTTTATGCGCACCATGATGCCGTCATTACAACTTTACAGGCAACAGGCTGTATCTCCTTGTGTTGCCGTTTACTCGTCCACTGGCAGCGAGCACTAAAACCTGTGACGCCGCCGTTGTACCACAAAGGCTTTTCGGAGTGCAAAATAGGCAGACGCTTACGCAGCGCGATCAGATTCCTCACATAATCAAATAATTCTTTTTCTTTTTCAAGTTGCTTCCAGTTCAGCCATGCTGTCTCATTATGCTGACAATACACATTATT
>USQD01000181.1 GCA_900556795.1 uncultured Prevotella sp.
TTTTTTTTTTTAATGATACGGCGACCACCGAGATCTACACTCTTTCCCTACACGACGCTCTTCCGATCTCAAAGGTACAACAAAATATTGAAATAACCATACTTTTCATGTTAAAAGTTACGCTATATCATATATTTTGCATCGCTACTACCGATTAACCTCCACTGATAATACCAACAAAGACCAGACACCATTACCAAAAAGGCCGCCCAACACCTGATTGGCGTGTGCACAACACGTGATGTGCGTGTGCATATCAGCTGTTATGCGAGCGCACAACAGCTGTTGGGCGGTCAACGAATCAATATATCTCAAAGACATAACCTTATCTCTACGACAACTTCTATAGTATCTTTCAAGGACTTCCATTGCATGTTTCAACCGCTTCCAACGTATCTTTCAACTGCTATTGATATATCTTTCACCTTCTATCATTATATTTCCGCCCAACTATCATTATATTTCCGCCCAAACATTCGTTATTATCAGAAGAAATGCTTACCTTTGTGGCTGCATACAATCTTAACAAAATAAAAACAAGACAATTATGGCTATCAAATACGAAATACATTACCTGCCCAATGCAGGAGGTGAAGGGGAGACCCGCAGATTCGCTCATGTCTTCGAAGAACCAGCGATGACAGACAAGCAGATGATAGAACGAATAGCCCAACATAGCTGTTTGGGAAAGGGAGAAGTGGCTACTGTCTTCATGCAACTGCGTGACATTATCGAAGAAGACCTGCAGGACGGAAAGCGTATCAATATCCCGGAAATCGGATACCTCTCACTCTCGGTAAATCTGGATATGGATGAACTGAAGCCTGACAGCAAGGTGAGAGCCGACTACGTTAGCGTAAGGGGCATCAAGTTTCGCCCCAATGAAGACCTGCTGAAACAGGTGAAGTATCATACTCATTTCGAGAAATCGCAATATACTTCCCGCTCCTATCCTTTCTCTGAAGATACCTTGAAGGAGAAAATAAGAGAGTATATGAAAAGCCATCGCTCCATCAACCGCAGAACCCTGGAAATGGAATTTCATATCCGCAAACAGACTGCACTCAACTGGTTGAAGCAACTGGAAAAATCCGGTTTCCTGATTAAAGAAGGTTCACGCAATGCTCCGGTTTATTTCCTGGCAGAAGAATAGAAACCAGCATCAGGATTATCGGCTATAGCCATAGGAAATAGCCAGAAATCAAGCTTTTCGTAATCTACAACCAAAAGTAAAATACTATGCCAAATAAAGAAGAAAAGAGAATAACAGAGCAGAGCTCGCTCTACGAACATCTGGAAAAGATGAGCGTAGCTGAACTCACCGCTCATATCAATGAAGAAAACAAGAAGGTGGCGCTGGCGATAGAACAAGCATTGCCTGCCATCAACCAACTGATTTCCGCCATCGAAGGGCAGCTGAAGAAGGGCGGAAGACTCTTCTATGCCGGTTGCGGAACGGGCGGAAGACTGGCTACCCTCGATACCATAGAGGTGCAGAACACCTATGGCATCGACGGTTCGCAGATACAAGCCATCTTCCCTGGAGGCATCGGCTGCCTTACGCAAACCAGGGAATCAAGAGAAGACGACCTGGAGAATGGTTGGCACCAGCTCTGCGATAAACATATCTCAAAGCAGGATTTCGTACTCGGTTTTTCTGCCAGCGGCACAACCCCATTCGTGCTTTCCATCTTGCAGCATTGCAAGAAAGAAGGCATTCCTACGGGTTGCATCGTCAACAATCCCCACGCTCCCATCGCCCAAGCAGCCGATTATCCCGTAGAAGTCATCACAGGACCGGAATTTGTAACGGGAAGCACTCGCATGAAAGCAGGATCATCGCAGAAGATGATTCTGGACATGATAAGCACTTCCCTTCAGATCAGGCAAGGACGGGTGGAAGGCAACAAGATGGTGAATGCCAAACTCATCAACCATAAACTCATCGACCGTGCCTGCCGCATCTTCATGGAACGCAATCCGCAATATACGGATTACGAAGAAGTGAAACAGCTAATTCTGGAATCAGGAAGCGTGAAGAAGGCAGAAGAGAAATTACATCTTCTCGGTGCCGTACATGTCGTTCCACCAACTGGCATCATCCTGTAACCACTTGGCAAACCAGGCGAAGATAGTATCTTGCCACTTGAGGCGCTTCTCATAGTCTATGATGTGATGATCCTGGTCTTTTACCAATACCATCGCTGTTGGACGGCCGAGGAGCTTCAATGCATTATAGAGCTGGATACTCTCGCCCACCGGTACATTGTTATCGGCAGTACCATGCACAAAGAGCAATGGTGTATGAATCTTATCTGCATTGTAGAGCGGACTCTGATCAACGAAGAGATGCTTGTTGGTCCAAGGATACTCATTCGCCATGGAAACTTCGCTATAGCTGTAGCCCCAATAACCCTCGCCCCAATAGCTGGTATGATCGCTGATACCGGCATGAGAGATGGCTGCAGCAAAGAGGTCGGTCTTGGTCTGCAAGTACTGGGTCATGAATCCACCATAGCTTGCACCGATACATCCTATCTTCTTACTGTTCACGAAGTTATGCTCCTTACAGAAAGCCTGCGTGCTGGCAATGATGTCTTCTGCCACGCCCTCGCCTGCCGTATCCACGTGGCGGGCAGAGAACTTCTGACCGAAACCGGTAGCACCGCTAGGATTAACCACCAGAACTACATATCCCATCGCTGCATATACATGATGAGGATAGCGACTCTGGAACATACGGGTGGTAGGACTGCAACCGCCGTAGTAATTCACAATCATAGGATATTTCTTCGCAGCATCGAAGTGAGGAGGCAGATAGTAACGGCAGCAGAGTGTATCGCCACGAGAGTTCACATAGTTCCATGCCTTGCAGTCGCCCAGCTCGATGTCCTTCAGCAGTCGGGCACTGAGATCATCCACCAGCAGAGCCTTCTGTGCCTTGGTATTCATCTTGTAGAGACGGTCGGCATTGGAAGCACTCTGACCAGAGAACGCCATTTCCGGAGCAGCCGCTGCAATGGAGAAGCTCCTGATGTTCTCCTCAGGAGTCTTCAGAAGAGTGAACTTTCCGGTCTTAGGATTGAGCTGGAAGAGATGCATGCAGTCTTTATCCTCGGCAGTAAAATAGATGTTTCCATCCGCCTTGCTCCAATCCACTCTCTGCACGTTAGGGTTGAAATCCCTGGTCATCGGTTTCACCTTCTTGTCTGCCAAAGTCATCAGATAGAGCTGTGTATCTATCATGCTTGGTGTCTGTCCCTCTTCTACATTCTTTCCGATGCCATTGAAAGCCTCAGGCGAACCGGTTATGAGGATGCTCTTGCCGTCTGGCGAGAACTGGGCACTATTGATGAATTCTCCCTTCTCTACCAAAGTCTCCACGCTCATATCGTTCAGATTGAGACGATAGAGGGAATTGACCGTTGTAGGACGCTTGGTAAGACGCTCCTCGCTCTTGCCGATGAGCAGATAGCGGGAGTCGGCAGAGATATCATTGAGATATACATTGTGATAGCCGAAAGTAAGCGGCTGGAGGATGCCCGATGCCAAATCATACTTGGCAAGATAGCTGCGGTTTCTCCATCCAGGCTGGCGGTCATCAGGCTCCTTTACATCAAACACCTGAGCATCCTGCTTTCTACCCTCCATATAAAGCGTATAGATAAGCGATTTCTCATCAGGAGTAAACTGGAACCAGCCTTCCGGAATATTAGCCGCCATCACCTCGCGCTCCATATTCAGCGGATTGATGGTGATAAGCTGCATGGCTCCGTCTGCCTTTCCTTCACCGGCAATGGCATTATCGCCCGCCTTCTCGGTAAAGTACATCTTGTTGGTGCGAGGCATCCATCTTACGTTCTCCTCAAAGGAAGCAACGACCTTACTGGTCTGGCTGTTTCTCAGCTCGTTGATGCTATGGTTCTTGCCCTGACGGTCCACCCAAGTCTTGCGCACAATCATAAACTTGCCATTTGGCGAAAGTGCTACACTTGAATAGTTTGGCATACAGATTACATCATATATATTAAAGGCGCGCTTGGTATTGGCAGAAGCCTCGCCCACGCTCAGCTGCTTGCCATCGGCAGCAGTAACGCTCACCTTGAAATCCTTGGCAGCATCCTTGCCAGCAGTCTTATCGGAAGACGAATCAGATGCGGTGAGATATTTGATGACCACGGTATGGGTAGAAGGCAGCAAGACGGTCTCAGCCTTGTCACCATTCACCTTCACCTGCTCGCCATCTACGAAGAGGCGGTATTGCTTCAAGCCCTTTACCTCTACAGTGGCCTTGGTACGGCTGGTGTTAGATACGGTGAAGGAAGCCAGATGGAGTGCATTCTGCTTGGCATTATCAGCCAAGAGCTGAGAAGCAGCCACTTCCTTGCCATTATTCAATAGGTTGAACGATAATGGAGAGTCTAATACCCCCTCCATTGCAAACTTTTCTCCCTTCACATTTACGCTGTCTGCCATCCAGGGAGTAGACACAGGGAATGGTCCCACATGCTTCAGTTTCTGCACCTCGATAGTATCGGCATTGGCAGAAAGCGAAGCACAGAGAGCTGCGCTGAAAGTGAGAGCCCAAAGGCTCTTTCTTGTTGTTTTTATCATGATTTATTTCAATTATATTAAATTTTCTGCGAAATTACAAATAAAAGTTGA
>USQD01000182.1 GCA_900556795.1 uncultured Prevotella sp.
GTTCGCTAATAGAAATAATTCATAATGTTTTTGTATAATATGTAGAAAGGGCTGCCTGTGAAGGTAGCCCTTTTCTGCTTTTGTCCTATTTTACATATCTCAGAATCTCCTTGCTTTTTCTGCTCTTTTTTGCCGGAAGGGGCATGAAGCCCTCGGTAAGTCCGGTTTTCTCTGTCATCGCCTGGAATACTGCTGCTGCATAGCCGGAAAGCTTCAGCGTCTGCAATTCCTCATTGATGGCATCCTCGTCATAATTGTCTGCATATAATAAGGTATGCAGGTCGTCCAGATAGTTCTGTGGTATGTTTTGGTGAGGCATACGGCTCTTTATCTGCAGAATCTGAGCAATGATGGGATCTTTGGTTTGAGCAGCAATCATTTCCGCCTTGTGCTGTTCGAAACCGGAAAGGGTAGAGGTGTTGGTGTCTGCCCAGTTGTCCAGCATGGCGCTTTCTGATGTGAGATGACTGTAACCGAAATATCTGATCAGGGCGATGTTCTTGTTCCAACCCAGCTGGGCGATATAGTTCTTCTCCATCGGTGTTGTGGCGATGACGAGATCAGCTTTTTGATACATCGTCTTCTGATACACGAGCGACTGGAGGCTGCGCTTGAGGTGAGGATTCTTTCGGTTTCGTTCAGAGATGTCTCCGAGCGGACACACCATGTATGGAATGCCCATCTTGCGTGATTTTCCGGCAAGCTGTGCTCCCTGCATGGTCCATGCTCCCAATATCATAACGATGTCGGCATCTGCCAGATTGTGGGTGATGTCGAGCTTTTTGCCAAGCGCTTCAATGTATGGGAGGTACATTTTCAGCGTCTTCTTCTGTTTAGCTATATACAAATATACTTTCATGGTTGTGTCTTTTTTAGAATCTTTTACTTCTGTTTTTCCTCTCGTGATCCCATTTCTCGCAATCTGTCTTCTGTATCTTACAGTTTATGACTGGTGAAGTCATTCTTGTCTGCACGCCAATATCTTATCTTGTTGGCGAGGTTTCTCCAAATGATTCCATATTCATAGAACGGTAACTTGATGATGTTCATCTCATCGTCGAAGTGCCTAATGGCCTTGATGGCAATGATCATGCGGAGCAGGAAGAGCAACAGGAGAGCGAAGCCGGCTATTCCCGTTAAGATCCAATCCTGCGTGATGATGGCGAAAGCTAATACCGCAATAGAAGCAATGAGGCTGAGATGAGGGAAGAGATGATCGAAGAACATCAGAGTTCGCATCGATTTCGCCCTATCTAAACTCTTTTGTGATGACAGGTGATAGAGGTGGGCGTTATGCCATGACTTGTTGGTTGGTTCGTCACGGACCAGCCAGGCATCGCTATCCAATACTACAGCTGTTTCTCCCAGTTGTCCATACTTGTTGACAAGGAAATCATATTCTCCACGTACATACTCCAGGTTGCCCTGGTAGCCTTGTTCCTGCATGAACTGGCTCTTGCGGAAAGCTACGTTTGGCATGTGGCTGCGATAACCATAAGAGTGCTGGGCACGTCTTAACAGATAGAATGCCTTGCGTATGCTGTCGAAGCGGCGGACTCCTTTGGTTTCTTCATCCAGTTCTACATAACCCAGGACCAGATTGCATGATTGACAGAAGTGTTGAGACATGGCTGTCAGCCAATTGTCGTTCTTTGGTTTGCAGTTTGGCTCGGTGAGGATGATCCATTCATACTTGGCTGCTTTTACACCGAGCGTAATCTGCAATTTCTTGCGGCTCATATAGCGGGAACTCTCAGGAATGTATGTATAATACAGATGAGGATTCTCTGCAGACAAGCGCTTGAGATAGTCCTGGGTTTCTGCATCTGTGCTTTGGCAGACTACGATGACCTGATAATCGGCAGCGTATTGCTGCTTGAGGAACAGCGGGAGGTTGCGTTCCAGTTCGGGCAGATTATCATGAGCGGTAATAATTACTGTTATCGGTTCTTTGGATACCGGAGTATCTTCCTCATTTTCCTCTGTTTTAGGAAAACGCAGCGAGCGCAGGAATGGGTTTATCAGCGATCCGAGAACCGCCAATAAAACCACTGCTGCGCCTACTATAATAGTTGTTAAACTAATTGTCATCATTTCTTTTTCTCGTATTTCTTATGCTTTTGCCCCTTTCTGAAGGGAGAACTGCATTGGACTTTAAAAGTCTTCTGTGATGTAACCCTTTGGCAACTGGCGACAGTTATACTGACTCGCCATAATCTCACCGTAAGCACCGGCAGAGCGGAGAGCGATGAGGTCGCCGCGATGGGTCTTGTTCAAGTCGGTTGCCTTAGCGAATACATCGCTTGATTCACAGATAGGGCCTACCACATCGTATGTCTCCATAGGTTCATCGCTGGAGATATTCTCAATCTTGTGATATGCCTGATAGAGGGCAGGGCGAATCAAATCGGTCATTCCGGCATCAACGATGGCGAACTGCTTGGCTGTACCCTGTTTGATGTAGAGGGTCTTGGTGATGAGGCTTCCCATCTGACCTACTACGGCACGACCTAACTCGAAGTGGAGTTTCTGACCATCACGCAACTTCAACTTCTTGGCGTATGTATCAAAGTAATCCTTGAAGTCAGGGATTGGTACACGGTTAGGGTGGTTATAATCGATGCCCAGGCCACCACCTACGTTGATGTTCTTAACCACGATATGATGAGCTTCCAGCTGGTTCTGCAACTCGTTGATTCGGTTGCAGAGAGCCTCGAAGTCACCCATGTCAAGTATTTGACTACCAATGTGGAAGTGAAGTCCCAGGAACTTGATGTTCTTCATTTTTGCAGCTTCCTCGATGACGCTCTCCATATCGCGCATGGCGATACCGAACTTGTTCTCTGCCAGACCGGTTGTGATGTTGGCATGAGTATGAGCGCCCACATCAGGGTTGATGCGGAAGCACACCTGAGCGATCTTATTCTGTTTTTCTGCAAGTTCGTTGATAATCTCAAGTTCCGGAATGCTCTCTACATTGAAGCAGAAGATGCCCTTCTCCAGACCGAGATTGATTTCCCAATCACTCTTGCCTACACCTGCATATACAATCTTGCTGGCAGGGAAACCTGCCTTGATGGCTGCCTGAATCTCTCCTCCGCTCACGCAGTCGGCTCCCAATCCTGCTTGACAGATGATGTTGAGCACCTTAGGATTGGCGTTTGCCTTCACGGCATAATGTACCTCAAATCCCTCATGTTTGCCTGCCTCTTCATTAATCGTCTTCAAGGTTTGGCGCAACACATTGGTGTCGTAATAGTAAAATGGAGTCTGTATCTCCTGAAATTTGTCAATCGGAAATGTTCCTTTCATTTCGCTTAGTCTTAAATTAATATCTTATTATAGTCAAATTAGAAATCAAACGAAGAGTGGACAGGAATCATTACATACGAATTCTCCACTCTTCACTCTTCGTTCTTCACTGGTATATTACTTCTCGAACAATACCTTGCTCAAGTTCTGTAATGCCTGCTTCTTGTCTCTCTCCTTGATGAGGAATGAGATGTTGTAGTTGCTGCCACCGTATGAAACCATGCGGATAGGGATGTTCTTCAATGCATCGGTTGCGATGGTCTCGAAGCCTACATTGCTCCAATCCAGGTCACCAACAACGCAGATGATACACATGTCTGCATCTACGGTAACAGTACCATACTTCTTCAGCTCATTGACGATGTCGTTGAGGTGAGTGTCGTTGTCGATACTCATGCTCACGCCTACCTCTGAGGTAGCAATCATGTCGATTGGAGTTTGGTAGCTCTCGAAGATTTCAAATACCTTGCGCAGGAAACCTGTAGCGAGCAACATGCGGCTACTCTTGATCTTGATAGCTGTAATGTTGTCCTTTGCTGCAACTGCCTTGATCTTGCCATGAACGATGACGTTGTCGATGATGGTACCGTCAGCCTTTGGATCCATGGTGTTCTTCAAGCGTACAGGAATGCCGGCATACTTAGCTGGCTGTACGCAGGTAGGGTGGAGAATCTTTGCACCGAAGTAAGCCAACTCGGCAGCCTCTTCAAAGTTAAGCTGTCGAACAGCTTCTGTGTGCTCAACGATACGAGGGTCGTTGTTGTGCATACCGTCGATATCTGTCCAGATCTGAATCTCTTCAGCTGGGAGAGCTGCACCGATGAGTGATGCTGTGTAGTCGCTACCACCACGCTGGAGGTTGTCTATCTCACCGTAAGCATTGCGGCAGATGAAGCCCTGGGTGATGTAAATCTGATAGCCCTGGTTCTCCTCCATGAGAGCGGCAAGCTTTTCCTTGATGTACTGTGGATCTGGCTCAGCATTCTTGTCTGTGCGCATGAAATCCAATGCGTTGAGCAATACTGCCTTTACGCCCTGTTCCTTCAAGTAGTTTACAACCATGTTGGTGCTCATCATCTCACCTTGAGCTACGATGCTCTTCTCCTCGAAAGAAGTGAAGAGATCCTTGGTAAATGAGCGGAGATAGTTGAACTCTCCCTGCAGGAACTCACGTGTGGTCTGTTTCATCTCATCTGTAGAGTAGAGCTCTTCCACGTGCTGCATGTATTTCTTCTCCAAGTTGTTGATTACCTCGTTTGCACCCTCTGGGTTCTTCTTGTAAAGATAGTCAGAGATCTCAACGAGAGAGTTTGTTGTACCGCTCATCGCAGACAATACGATGAAAGT
>USQD01000183.1 GCA_900556795.1 uncultured Prevotella sp.
CATATTACGTTTGGATAGGTGGCTCATGTGATTATGGCCATAAAGAGCGAGCTGGTGGTGCTGCCGTTGTGATTGAGAACAATGGAAGCATCATCAGCCGTGATGTAATCAGCGACCTACACACCACGGAGTTCCGAATGATGCTAACCCTCATGGTGAAGGTAATGCAGAAAATCCCGGAAGGTTCTGATATTCTCTTCCTGACCAACGCTGCCTATATTCAGAATTTTGACAAGACTCCAACATCAAAGTCGGCTAATCCGGACTTGATCATTCAATGCATCGAGGAAAAGAAAAGACACAAATCAGTCGGAGTCAAGATTGTGCAATATCACAAAAGTCCATTGCTGATAGAAACCCATGACATGGCTACGGAAGCAATGGCAAAGACAAGGAAGGAGTTTCATCAGAAAAACAAGTAAATGTTTAGGGGCGTTTTCCGGTCATTAAGGTCACGGTCATTAAGGTCATTAAGGATTTCTGGTTATTCAAGATGCCCCCAAGTTGTCCCTCAATGCCTATCTAGCATATAAATAAGGTTAAATCAAGTTCGCCCTGCAAACAAAATTCATTCATAAAACCACTTTTCTGAATATTTTTTGTATTTTTGCAGATATATAGTGCCAATATGGGGTTTAACTTGGCTTATACCATAGATTCAGGCGCATATCTATCAAATGATTAGAGCATGAAGAAACAATAATGAATACAAAATTAACGGAATACAGAATATGGCATATACAGACAACGAAACATACAGACATATTCACTTCGCCGTTATGGCAATAGAGAGTGGAGCACGGAAACTGGGCATTTCCGGAAAGGAGATGCACGACCGCCTGCTGAAGCAGGGACTGATTCATCGTAGGCTGATTAAACGGTATGAAGACCTGCATACGCAAAGCCTTGACTGGGTGGCAGACGACATTAGTGAAACATTATTAAACTGGGAGAAAGAAGTATGATTACACTATATCATGGCTCTTATATACAAGTTGGAAAACCACTTGTAAAATTAGGAAGAAAGAAGGTGGACTTTGGGCAAGGTTTCTACCTTACCAAATTGCGCCAACAGGCTTCCTCATGGGCAAAAACTATTGCTGAAAGAAAAGGACGCAACGCCCTACCGACTTTATCTATATATTCATTTGATTATGACGCAGTAAAGAATAAGGATTATCGCATTAAAATCTTCGACAGTTACAATCTTGAATGGCTGGAATATGTTGTAGATTGCCGCAAAGGAGGTACAAAGCAAACCATGTATGACATCGTGGAAGGTGGTGTTGCCAACGATAATGTCATTGATACAGTAGAAGACTACGAGAACAATGTCATTACAGCCGAGCAAGCCCTAGGACAATTGAAATACAAGGCTGTAAATCAT
Source organism: uncultured Prevotella sp. (assembly GCA_900556795.1). GTDB lineage: Bacteria > Bacteroidota > Bacteroidia > Bacteroidales > Bacteroidaceae > Prevotella. The sequence continues at coordinate 1,388 of USQD01000183.1, forward strand.
CAACTCTGCATATTGAACCAAGAGATTGTTGACAACTATCTGTCGTTTATTTCGTCAGAACAAATAGAAAAGGAGGATTGACTATGAGGGATTCTGTATTATGGCGCAAACAAAGCCGAATAATAATGATGCTGGCAGAAACTCTGCATATTGATGCAGAAAGGGCACTCAACTTGTTTTACACTACTAAGGTGTACCAGCAACTGTCTGACCCGAAATATGGTTTACAGCTTATGAGTGATGATTATATTCTTGAAAACCTCATAGAAGAACTGAGGGAAACCCAATAACTTCAAAAATGGAGGCTTAATGTAAGAAGTTACGGAGAATATGAATTATCTCCGTAACTTTTTACATTTTCATCTTATATGTTTTTGGGAGCATTTCACTCCAAAACTATACAGTATTAGAAGTCACATGTATCTGGGTCTGAACCAATTCTGTCAGTTTTCAGCGATGCGATTGCAAGCATTTCCTGCTGAGAGAGTTCAAAGTCGAATACATCGAAGTTTTCCTTGATTCGGCTTGGAGTAACCGACTTCACCAGTGGCAGCACGCCTGTCTGCATCACCCAGCGGATGACTACCTGGGCCACGCTCTTGCCATAGTTAGAAGCAATCGACTTCAAGAGAGGATTGTCCAAGACATTGCCTCTTCCCAATGGGCTCCATGCTTCCACGAGAATGTTGTTCTTCTGGCAGAACTCCACGCACTCCTTCTGGTTGAATCCAGGATGATACTCTATCTGGTCAACCATCGGACAGATGTTTGCCTTCGCCATTACTGGCTCTGCATGATGCTGCATGAAGTTGGAAAGACCGATGCTGCGAATCAAGCCCTCTTCATGCAGACGCTCCATCGCTTTCCAAGTATCTGCATTCAGCTGATTTGCATCCTTGCCAAACTGCAACTCGTTGGCTGGCCAGTGAATGAGATAGAGGTCGAGATAATCAAGCCCTAAATCGCTCAATGTCTTATCGAACGCCTTCAAGGTCTTGTCGTAACCACGCTCCGTGTTCCAAACCTTGCTGGTAACAAAGAGATTCTCACGCTTGATTCCACTTTCCTTGATTCCCTCGCCCACGCTCTTCTCATTTTTATAGATAGCAGCGGTGTCGATGTGGGTGTAGCCGGCAGCGATGGCAGCTTTCACAGCTTCAACGCAGGTTGCTCCATCAGGAGTGAGAAACGTTCCGAAGCCCGGTGTAGGAATCTTCACTCCATTATTCAATAATATTTCCTTTTCCATAATTAAACTAATCTTTTAAATTTCAACTATTCTTTTGACGGTGCAAAGTTACTGACTTTTCCGCTTAACAAAGTTCTGTATGTTTGCAATATCATCGTGTATCTTTGCAAAGTCTTTAGATTTTGCAGATGTTCAACAGCTAATCTGCTCTATTTGGCAGCCCCATTGATTTCCCTGCGATATTCTGCAGGAGTAAGATGGATGATCTTCTGAAACTGCTCGAAGAAGAGAGTCGGCGTATTGTAGCCGGAACTGAAAGCCACTTCTGTGATGGTCAAATCAGAATTGGCAAGCAGCTTGCAGGCGTATTCGATACGGATTTCTGCCAATACCTGGAAGATGCTCTTATCGGTGGATTTCTTGAAATAGCGGCAAAGCGAAGTCGGATTCTGACCTACAAAATCGGCAACATCCTTCAGCACCACCTTCTCACGGAAGTTATTATATAAATAGGTGTAGATTCTGCCGACAGGCTCCTCCAACTCGGGTTGTCTGTTGGCATTGCTATAAGCTGTTGATGACAAGAGTTGCGTTTCCTTGCAATGATGCAGACGGTCGAGAATCTGGAGCAGGATGATAAGCCGTGAGGTGTGGGTGGATGAATCGAAAGCCTTCATCATCTCTAAGAGTTCATCATACAAACCCTCATCATAGAACCGTATTCCATACTGGCTCTTTGAAAGAAGCTCTGAAATATGGGCGTAATCGGGTAGATTCAAAAGAGACGAAGGAAACAGATCGGGACTGAACTGGATGGCTTCGCCACTACTATAGAGCCTATCTTCAAGTTCTGTTTCAAGCCCTGGTTTAAGTTCTTCTTTCCCAGCATTCTCCCCACTCTTCATCCGGCTTTTACAAAGATGAAGATGCGGAACATTGCTTCCAATCAATGCCACATCGCCTTCAGTATAAGGCGCAACACCCTCGCCCACGAACTGCTTTCCGCTGCCGTGGGTGAAAATCATGAGTTCATACTCCGCATGCTTATGCAGGGGCAGAACGAACTCCGGATAAGTAATATGGCTGCACAAGGTTGTCATTTTGTGCGCAATCTTTCGTTCTAATATAGGCATAATCTCCATTTATCTGCGTTTGCGCAAATATCCACTATGATAACGCAAATATAATGGATAATATTGTGCGAGATTAGCCGTAATTTTGCACCCACAAATAAAAATAGAATAGAAACAAATTAAAAGAAGAGAGAAAATGTTAGAAACTTTATCCGTATTTCAATGGTCAATCCTGGCACTGGCTGCATTGTGCATAGGAATGTCGAAAACCGGTGTGCAGAGAATGATGCTCCTTATCGTGCCCTACATGGCAATGGCTTTTGGAGCCAAGGAATCAACAGGCGTTATCCTGCCGATGCTCTGCATGGCCGACATCATGGCTGTGGCTTACTACAAGCGCATAGCCGACTGGAAGACTGTAGCAAAGCTCTTGCCAACAGCATTATTAGGATTTCTCGTAGCACTTTTTGTTGACAAGCTCGTCCCGGCACAGGGATTCCGCCAACTGATGGGTTGGACGCTCGCCCTGGCGATGGCGGTGATGATTTGGAGCGAAATATTCGGAAAGGAAAACAGATGGATGCATAAATGGTGGTATTCTGCCCTCTTCGGATTGCTCGGCGGTTTCACCACAATGATTGGCAATGCTGCCGGACCGGTCATGTCAGTCTATCTGCTCTCGATGCGCAAGGAGAAGATGGAATACATCGGCATTAACGCCTGGTTCTTCCTTGTTGTCAATCTGCTGAAAGTTCCTTTCCAAATCTTTGCCTGGGACAACATCACCTGGGGCTCGTTCTCACTGAACCTCCTGATGCTCCCGGTAATAGGAATCGGAGCCTTGCTCGGAATCCATCTGGTAAAACTCTTCCCAGAAAAAGCCTTCCGAAGATTCATCCAGATTGTTACAATACTCTCTGTAGCAATGATGCTCGTATAGGTCATTGAGAAATAGTACACAAAACTATTGAGACCAATCCTTTTATCGGTCTC
>USQD01000184.1 GCA_900556795.1 uncultured Prevotella sp.
AGTATAAGGGCCATTTCTCAAATCTATCCATCTAATTATCAAGCACTTAACATTCAACCTCTCGCTAAGAGTGTAGCTTCAGCCACCCCCATTCGCCGAGATGGTAGCTGTTTCTCGCCGAGATGGTAGCATAAAAATCCCCCACTCCCCGAGAGTGTAGCAACACCAGGAAAGATGGTTTCAGATATCGGCATATAGGTGCTTGCAGGAGGCATATTGGGCCTCAGCCTACACTCAACATGGCATGAGAGTGCATCATATATGACGCAGGCAAGTATCATATATGACGCAAGCAAGTATCATATATGACGTAAGCGAGTATCATATATGACGCAGACAACCATCATTCTTGGCTTCTTCCAGCAGCTAATATGACACAGGCTGAAGAGTACCATCTTGAACCAAAGTGAACCAAAAAGGACGAAAGTGAACCATCTTGGACCAAAGTGTGCAAATCGCCCCTGCCGGATGTCGTATCTTTGCATATGTAATCGGGAAGAGTCCGATACACAACAAGAGTTATTCATCTTTTAAATTTTTAGTATTATGTCAGTAAGTTTTAGTCAACCTCCACCATCGTTTTCCTGACATCAAGGTAATACTGGGTCATCGTGACCTGCCTGGCATCCAAATCCCCCTATCCCATCACTATAAAGACTACAATCTGGGTGATGGAGATAGCATATCCCCAGAGCATAAAGAGGTTAGGTCATTGTTTGACGACGGATTGCAAATCCGCCGGAACGCCTAACGGAGGAAAGGGATATCCGGCGCTACGAAAGTTTTCCCACTTTTTATTTGGTCGTTTCAGGAAAAAAGCGTAATTTTGCAGTGAAACTAGATGTTGAACTAAACGAATGGCGTATGAAACAGGTAGAAGAAACATACATCAGCTTGCTGACCGACTTCGGTTTCAAGCGAATATTTGGAACGGCAATGAACAAGAATTTACTGATTTGCTTCCTCAACAGCTTGTTTAATGGCAGACAGGTTGTGAAGGACGTGTCGTATCTGAATCCAGAGCACGTAGGAGGCAAGCAAGATGGCATATCGTGATATCAAAAACTCTATTGATACGGCGAAGCAAGAAGGTAAGAATGAGAAAGCCTTGGAAATTGCCAAGAACATGCTTGCCGATGGTGTTGACATCAATCTAATCAAGAAGTATTCCGGACTAACCCAGGAACAGATAGAAAAAATGAAATAACTAATAGAATAAAAAAATGAAGAAAAAAATCAAGTTGGTAGGCTGGAGTATCCTAGGAATCCTGCTCATAGCTGTAGCAACATTACTGTTGGCACGCTTTGTTTTCAATAAACAAGTGGAAGCTTACCTTTGCAATTCGCTGAAGAATGAAATGGTAGAAAAATTAAAAGACGCTGGCAAATATGTACCAGATACTACGTCCTATAATTTTGCATATCAGAAAGATTCTGTCCAATCACAAAAAATCCGTGAATATTTCAAACTCGATACAGTTGTATCTTCCACAATGCCAACATGGGACAAGGCCATTTCACTGGCACGTTTTGTAGCGGAAAACATTCCTCATGCCAATCAAAAGATTAATCCTAAGAGATGTAATGCTGTAGATCTCTGGAAATACACTCGATCGATAGAGCCTGCATTCAACTGTCGATTACACTCCATCCTCTTACACGAACTATTGCTGTCTGAGGGTATTGTAAACCGCTTTGTAACTTGTCATCCCGCAGATTCCGAGGATTCCGACTGCCATGTTGTTAACCTGGTGTGGCTGCCAGAATTACAGAAATGGGCTATGCTAGACTCGGATATGAAAGCTTGGGCAGAAGATGAAAAAGGCACTCCACTTTCTCTTGCAGAAATGCGTGAGCGATATATTGACGGCAGAGAAATCGTTTACCGTCCTCTCTTGAATTCAGATAATGATTTTGTTTATTACAGGGCATATTGGGCAAAAAACTTATACTGGTTTGATACTTGGGAGACAACAGGCTATGGTCGCGAAGATAATAATCCTGCTTATCGAAACAATAATCGCCATATCGTGCTTGTTCCTTCAGGATTCAAAGGTTTTGAACTTCCCGACCATTCAGTACTGACAACAGATACTTCACGTTTCTGGGCAGCTCCCCAAAATTAGTAACTGCCATTTACTAGATTTACCCCAGGAACAAATACAATAGGCTTCGATGGCAAATGAAGCCTATTACATTGACTAACGAAAGTAGTTTCATGCGCCCATGAAACTACTTTCGTTTTTATTGCTTCTTCTACTATTTTTTATACCATAAAGACGGAGCGCCAAAGACTGTAGCGGGCTTCAGGATTCAACCGCTCCAAATGCTGGAAGACGGCTTGCATATCCGAACGGCGGGTAGTCTCTTCATAAGGACACAACGCCTTCTGCTTCGTGAATTGCAGTTCTTCTGCTACCTGACGGATATCCGCCTCATGTACCAGACAGAGCGGACGGATAATGGTAAGCGGATAATGTTTCAGAGGAAGACTGGGCTGCATGGTGGAATGCGAACCCTCGAAGGTGATGTTCATCAGCAGGGTAACGAGGATATCATCCATGTGATGGCCCAGGGCTATCTTGTTAAAACCATTATTTACAGCAAACTCGAAGAGCGTCTTGCGGCGGTTCCAGGCACAAAGAAAACAACGGGTCTTGCGGGGATCGGTGGATTCATCGAAAGAACTGTGCAGGATATGGAGCCGGATGCCATTCTCTGCACAGTAATCCTGAAGATAAGAACGGTCGGTCTCGTAAGGAATATTATCCATGATGATATGAGCTGCTTCCACTTCTATATGCGGTTTGAAGATACGGGCACGCTGAGCCAGCAGCCTAACCAGTTCCAGGGAATCCTTACCGCCACTCAAAGCAATGAGAATGCGATCACCATCTTTCAGAAGATGATAATCCACACAGCCCTTGTTGAAACGCTTTAATACTTTCTGTTCTGCCTTTATCATATTATTTAGAAAAAAAAGAAAAGCCGTACCCTATAAAAAGAGCACGGCTTTATCAAGATACATTCCCCAACCAAAGGTAAGGAAACGACAATTTAAACTTCAATATTCTCTAAAATTACTTAGCGTAAGCCACGCTACGTGTCTCACGAATGACGGTAATCTTAACCTGACCAGGATAAGTCATCTCATTCTGAATCTTGGTAGCAATCTCGTCTGAGAGCTTGACGCTCTGCTCGTCAGTCATCTTGTCGGCACCCACGATAACGCGGAGCTCGCGACCTGCCTGGATAGCATAAGTCTTGGTTACGCCAGGATAACTCATGGCAATTGCCTCCAGATCGTTCAAACGCTTGATGTAAGCCTCAACAATCTCACGACGTGCACCAGGACGAGCACCAGAGATAGCATCACATACCTGAACGATAGGAGCCAACAAGGTGTTCATCTCCATCTCATCATGGTGAGCACCGATGGCATTGCAGATATCTGGCTTCTCCTTATACTTCTCAGCTATCTTGGCACCATACAATGCGTGTGGCAACTCGCTCTCCTCATCAGGCACCTTACCAATATCATGCAAAAGACCGGCACGCTTAGCCTTCTTAGGATTCAAGCCCAACTCTGAAGCCATGACAGCACAGAGATTAGCAGTTTCACGAGCATGCTGCAGGAGGTTCTGACCATAAGAAGAACGATACTTCATCTTACCTACGATGCGAATCAACTCAGGATGCAAGCCATGGATGCCGAGGTCAATAGCAGTACGCTTACCTGTCTCGATAATCTCATTCTCCAACTGCTTCTTCACCTTGGCAACTACTTCCTCGATACGGGCTGGGTGAATACGACCGTCAGCAACCAACTGATGGAGAGCCAAACGGCAAACCTCACGACGCACAGGATCGAAAGCAGAAATAACGATAGCCTCAGGAGTATCATCCACTACGATTTCTACACCGGTAGCAGCCTCCAAGGCACGGATATTACGACCTTCACGACCGATGATACGACCCTTCACCTCATCGTTATCAATATGGAATACGCTTACAGAGTTCTCGATAGCAGTTTCAGTAGCCACACGCTGGATAGTCTGGATAACGATTTTCTTAGCCTGCTGGTTAGCATTCAGCTTAGCATCATCAATAATCTCGTTGATATAGCTGGCAGCATCAAGACGCGCCTGATCCTTCAAGCTTTCCACCAAACGGTTCTTGGCTTCCTCAGCGCTCAGGCCAGAAAGTTCTTCCAGCTTAGCCTGCTCCTGCTTTTGCATCTTCTCAAGCTCCTGCTGCTTTACAACCAAGAGTTTCTTCTCATTATCTACACGCTGCTGATACTGATCAACCTCCTGCTTGCGACGACCGAGATCTTCCTGACGCTGGTTGAGTGAAATTTCACGCTGCTTAAGCTTGTTTTCACTCTGTTGGATACGGGAATTGCGCTGCTGCACTTCCTTCTCCAATTCAGCTTTCTTATTGAGGAACTTCTCTTTCACTTCGAGAAGTTTTTTCTCCTTTAATACTTCTGCCTCTTTATTGGCAGCATCAATCATCTCATTATATTTTCCCTTAATAACATAACGGAAAATGAAAAAGCCCACAGCTCCACCTAGGCAGATACCGACTAAGGCTGCTATAATTGTTACTATCATTTTATATATATTTATTTAAATTCACT
>USQD01000185.1 GCA_900556795.1 uncultured Prevotella sp.
TTTTTTCAAGCAGAAGACGGCATACGAGATTCCGAAACGTGACTGGAGTTCAGACGTGTGCTCTTCCGATCTCTCACAAAGTATTTGTTACACCACGCAAGGTCTTTTTCTGCCTTTTCTGTTACTTTTGCAAGCGGAAATGAGAATCATTTCTCGTTCCCAGAATGAACAATTATTATCAATAAACTTAAAAACAAAATAACGATTATGAAGAAATTATTTACTTTGATGGCAGCAGCTCTGATGGCTGTTAGTATGAATGCGCAGACAGAGACTCCTCTTGTTTTGGGTGGTGGCTGGAATGCCGGTTTTGCCGGAGATGCTGATGTCTATGACTTCACTATTGCCAAGCAGTGGGGTGCAGCAGAATTTGCCTGCAATGTCAATTCTGCAGATTATCCAAAGTATATTCTGGAATTCGAAGAGCCGCTTCCTGCCAACTGCCAGGTGAACTATACCTGGAAGGCTTCTGCTGATGCAGAAGGCGATGCAACTCCTGCCTACGGAAGAGCTGTGGGTGATGGAGCAACCAAGAAGTTTGAACTTGCTTTCGATGCTGAGCATCCTTACATCGTAGGTGTAAGCGTGCAGCATACAGATGCAGAGGAAGTGAACCTGAAGGTGAAGAAGATGATTCTGGTTGCTGCTGATGGTACTGAAAAGAAGGTTGATGCCACCTTTACAGGTTGGGCTGGTACAGATAACACCGTTTCCTATAAGGGGGTGGTATCTTTCGATTCTCAGTGGCAGCAGCTCGCCATCAACGGTTTGGCTGGCAAGAGCAATGTTACCGTGAAAGTGAAATTGGCAGAGCCAACTCCAAATGTCCAAATGTGTGTAGATTATGAGGAAGGTTCTGAGTGGCCTTCATTCAATGGCAGCGACGAGACAACCTTCACCACCAAGGAAGGTGCTGTCATCAAGACTATGGGTATCCAATATACCGACCCAGACAAGAATCCTGCTCAGGTATCTGTACTCGGCGCCTGGTTGATTACTACAACCACAGGCATCTCTAACATTGAGAGCGTCAAGCTGCAGAATGGCAAGGCATTCAACTTGGCGGGTCAGCAGGTAGGCAAAGGTTACAAGGGCATCGTTATCAAAAATGGTAAAAAGATGGTTATTCAGTAACAGATGAGACGTTTTTCAATACTCGCATCTCTCCTTATGGTTCTGTGTCTCCAAATGGGGGCACAGACTTGGGAAGAGGTGAAAGTGGGGGCTGCTACTCCCGACCCGAATTTTCAGATTTATCTCTGCTTCGGACAGTCGAACATGGAGGGCAATGCCGCCATTGAAGCGCAGGATAAGACTGGGGTGAACCCGAGATTCATGGCAATGTACACCCTGGATAATGCGCAGGCTGGCTGGACCATGGGACTCTGGCATACTGCCGTCCCGCCTCAGGCTCGTCCTTATACCCGTCTGTCGGTAGTGGATTACTTTGGCAGAACGATGGTGGATAATCTGCCAGAGGATGTCAAGGTGGGCACGATTACCGTAGCCGTAGGAGGTGCCAGCATCGACCTCTTCGACAAGGACAAGTATCAGGCTTATCTCAATGATGCCAAAACTGCCGATTGGCTTCGCAATTATGCCAAGGAATATGGTGGCAATCCATACGGCCGTCTTATCGAACTCGCCAAGATGGCTCAGCAGAAGGGTGTCATCAAGGGCATCCTGCTGCATCAGGGCGAAACCAACAACTGCGATCAGACCTGGCCTTCTAAGGTAAAGAAGATTTATGAGAATATTCTTGCCGACCTGGGACTTGATGCCAAGAATGTGCCATTGCTCGTGGGCGAGTTGGGACAGAAAGACCAGGGCGCAGCCTGCTGGGGACATAATGCCATCATCGACAATATCGCAGCTACGATTCCTACAGCTCATGTGGTATCATCAAAGGATTGTCCGCTGCAGAGCGATAAGCTCCATTTCACAGCAGAGGGCTATCGTATGTTTGGTAAGCGTTATGCCGATGTGATGCTCGAACTTCTGGGTGTGGTGCCTGTGGAAAACCGCAACTATTTCATCCGTTACGAGAGTACTGAGGGAGAGAACCTCTGGGACCGTCAGGCTATCTACACCTTGCCAAAGGCTTTGGAGAAGGATGCCAAGTATACGCTGACCATGAAGGTGAGAACTTCTGCAGATTGCGCTGAGCTGGCATTCTGGCCTATCTGGAATGCAAGCGACCACAAGAACCAGTGGGGTGGAAGCGATGATGTGCAGTATCTGGCAGCCTATTCTGTAGAGGCTGGTGACTGGAAGACGCTGACCTGGAATTTCACAACCAACTTCACCTTGGATACCTTCCAGTTTGTATTTGGCAAATACGGTGGTACACTCGATATTGACGACATGGTGTTGGTGAAGGAAGGAACATCAGAGAATCTGATAGCCAACGCCGATTTCTCTGCCCGCAATATTCAGGGCTGGAGCACCAACTGGAATGGCCCAAGCTATTCTCTTGCCAACGATGCCTATGCATCAACAGGCATCGAGAAGCCAGCTGTGGCAACCATGATAAAATCAGCGGATAAGGCATACTACACTCTTCAAGGTGTGAAGGTTATTCGTCCTACCAAGGGTATTTATATCCATGGTGGTAAGAAAATCGTGATTAAATAATAAACAATTATAAATAAAAAACTGAACGAAATGAATAAATTATCATTCGTGGCATCAATGCTGATGATGTGCCTCCCGATGACGATGATGGCACAGAAAAACGGGGCGAAGGCGCAGAATAAGCCTGACCCAAACTTTCAGATTTATCTCTGCTTCGGACAGTCGAACATGGAGGGAAATGCCAATATCGAAGACATCGACCGAACAGGTGTGAATCCAAGATTCATGGCAATGTATGCCGTGGATGATGAAAAGGCTGGATGGAAAAAGGGACAGTGGCATACCGCAGTCCCTCCGCAGGCAAGACCAACCACTGGACTCACTCCTGTAGATTATTTCGGAAGAAAGATGGTTGACAATCTGCCCGACAGCATCAAGGTGGGAACTATCACCGTGGCTGTGGGCGGTGCCAGCATCGACCTCTTCGACAAGCGCACCTGCAAGGCGTATCTGAAGAAGCAGCCCGACTGGATGAAGAACTTCGCTTCCCAGTATAACGGCAATCCATACGCCCGACTCATCGAGCTTGCCAAGATTGCCCAGAAGCAGGGTGTCATCAAGGGTATCCTGCTGCATCAGGGAGAAACCAACAATGGTGATGTCAACTGGCCTAACCGTGTGAAGACCGTGTATAACGATATTCTGAAAGAGTTGCACCTGAAGGCAGAAGATGTACCTTTGCTCGTGGGCGAAACCGTTCAGAAAGATCAGGGCGGCAGCTGCTGGCAGCATATCGCCATTGTGGATGATATCGCAAAGACCATCCCTACTGCCCACGTCATCTCTTCCAAGGGTTGTCCGCAGCGTGGCGACGGATTGCATTTCATTGCCGAAAGCTATCGCACCATGGGTAAGCGTTATGCCAACATGATGCTCTCGCTGCTCGGCATCATTCCGGATGCCAACTATCCGCGTGTGGACAAAGACCATCGTGCCTATGTCAAGCTCCATGCACCGGAAGCAAAGCAGGTTATCTTCGACATCTGCGGAAAGAAGTATCCTATGAAGAAGGATTTGGACGGCGACTGGTATGGTGTTTCAGATCCATTGGTAGTAGGCTTCCACTATTATTTCCTGAATGTAGATGGTGTACAGGTAGTAGATCCTGCCAGCGAAACCTACTTCGGTTGCTGCCGAGAGGCGAGTGGCTTGGAGGTTCCTGAGGGAGCCGAAGGCAACTACTATCGTCCTCAGCAGGGAGTAGCACAGGGGCAGGTTCGTTCGGTATCTTACTATGCTGCATCTCAGGGCAAGTTCCGTAGAGCTATGGTTTATACGCCTGCAGAATATGAAACCAATCTGAGCAAGCGCTATCCAGTGCTCTATCTGCAGCACGGAATGGGCGAGGACGAGACGGGCTGGAGCCATCAGGGCTATATGCAGCACATTATGGACAACCTTATTGCCGAAGGCAAGGCTGAGCCTATGATTGTGGTGATGGAGAGCGGCGATGTAAAGCAGCCTTTCGTGCCACGACCGGGCAAGGATGTGGATGAGGAGCGCAAGCTCTATGGCGCATCTTTCTACGATGTGATTATCAAGGATCTGATTCCGATGGTAGATAAGAAGTTCCGAACCTATACCGACAGAGAGCATCGTGCGATGGCTGGCTTGTCATGGGGCGGTTGCCAGACTTTCAACACCGTGTTGCCGAACTTGGATAAGTTCTCTGCCCTGGGAACCTTCAGCGGTGCACTTTTCGGTGTGGATGTCAAGACCTGCTTCAACGGCGTCTTTGCCGATGCAGAGAAGTTCAACAGTCAGATAAACTATATGTTCATGGGCTGCGGTTCTGAAGAGAACTTCGGCACGGAGAAGATGGCGAAGGAATTGAAGGACCTGGGCATCAAGCTTGATGTCTATGTTTCTCCTGGCACTCATCATGAGTGGCTTACCTGGCGCCGCTGTCTGAAGGAATTTGTGCCACATCTGTTCAAGTAACAAGACAGGAAATCAATAATATAACAAAAAGAAATCCCGACACTGCCTGGCAGTT
>USQD01000186.1 GCA_900556795.1 uncultured Prevotella sp.
CGTTTGCAAAGATAATCAATTTATTTTTAAAAACCAAATAATTCTGTAAAAAATACAAAGAATTTTAGTACTTTTTACAGAATTAACGGAATTTTCACTTTTCGGGATGATTTTTACCAACCTTTTCTTGTTTTTTCCTAGAGTTTTTCGATGAACGCCTTCATCTCTGCCTCGTGTTCCTTTGCCTTCAGGAAGAGATGCCACTGGTTCTGGGCTCTTACGAGGTTGTGCTCAGGATACTTGCACTTCCAGTAGTGGTCACCGTTGAGGTAATCCCAGAGGAAGCGTACTGCCTGCATGTATGGGAAGAGCTCGGCTGCATGAGGAAGCAGGGAAATCTCAAGAGGGGAGAGGAAGGCTGATGCTGACTCCACATAGCCGCGGGTGAATGACTCGAAGATGTCCATGCGGAAATCTATCTTCTCGAACTCTGGAGAATCCTCGGCGATGGTATTCGCTGCGGTGCGGAGGAAATCACCGTAATCGCTCACGAAGAGAGATGGCATCACGGTATCCAGGTCGATGACGCACAATACGCGGCCTTCTTCATCAAACAGCATATTGTTGACCTTGGTATCGCAGTGGCATACATGCTTCTGCAGCTTGCCTTCGCGGAAGAGGCGCTGGCAGAGGCACATCTCGTCCATATAGCTCTCGATTTCTGCGATGAAATCCTTCACGCCTTCTGCGCGTCCGGCACGGTCTTCCTTCACTGCCTGACGGAGCTGGTCGCGGCGCAGTTCCATGTTGTGGAAATCAGGGATGGTTTCGCCGAGGCGGTCGGTGATGTCGGTGAGCTGAGCCTCGAACTCGCCGAAGGTCTTGCCTGCGTAGTAAGAACTCTCTGGGTTGACTGCCTCCTGGGTGATGGCACGGGGAATGAAGACGGAAATGCGCCAGTACTGCTGGTCTTCGTCCTTGAAATAGGTCTTGCCATCGTGTGTCTTGACGAAGGTGAGTACCTTGCGGTCGATATCGTCAGCGCCCTTGGCTTCGAGTTGCTGGCGGATGTGGGTGGTCACTTCCTCGATGTTGCGCTGCAGGAGGTCTACATCGGTGAAGATGGAGTCGTTGATGCGCTGCAGAACATAGTCGGGTGCATCTTCTTCCTGGGTTGTCACCTTGTAGGTGTCATTGATGAGTCCGTTACCGAGTGGTTTCACTTCACTTACAGTTCCGATAATGTCGAACTGCTTCAGAATAGTTGTAAGATCTTTCATGTTAATTTGGGTGTTTAATTATTGATTATGTTATTAATTTTTAATTATTAGGGATTTTTGTTTTTTTGCCCTAAGGCAAAGGTTATCTTAAATCGATAACCTCTGCTTTAGGGAATTCCTTGCTGTTGAAGGTGAAGGCACTGTTGGCGATGGTCTTCGCCTTGAAGCCATAGATATTGATGGTGCTCCAGGTAGAGCCCTGGCGCATCTTCACCTGTGAAGGCACATGGGTCTTCTTGTTGATGGTGATGTACATCTCTGCTACGGTGCGCTTCTGGTTGTTGGCTACGAGGTGAACCTGGTAGTTGCTGCCCACGGTCTTGAGGGTGCTCTTGTAGCCCGTCTTGTAGATATTGATGAAGGTATATGGATTCATCGACATCTGCTGTGCCTGGGTTGGATTGGTGACATTCACCTCGTTGGTCTTCTTCATGTACGACCACTGTGTCTTTCCGTTATACCATACGATGGCATCTGCTGTGCGGGCGTTGAATTTATTTCCTTTGATAGCGATGGAACCGCTGGCTGAACCATATTTAGGGCTTGATAACTTGAAGTTAGCACTAGCTCCATTCTTGTTGCCTACGATGGCAGCTGTCTTGTCGAGTACCTGCTGGGCGGTCTGTGCCATAGTGCCCAGGCTCATCATCGCTGCGAAGGCGATAGCTAAAAATTTTTTCATTTCCTTACTGTTTATTATGTACGTTAATTGTATATGAAGCCGTAAAAGCGACCTTCAGATGATTAGACGCTTCTACGGCTTCAAGGTTTAATAATTTTATGAGTTTCTGAGCTGAGCCAGGAGGTTGTTGAGCTGATTCTCATCCTGTATCAGCACTTCACGCGGCTTGCTGCCCTGGGCTGCTCCAACGATGCCGGCTTCCTCCATCTGGTCCATCAAGCGTCCGGCACGGTTGTAGCCGATGCTGAATCGGCGCTGGATCATGCTGGTAGAACCCTGCTGGGAGAGAACGATGGCATGAGCTGCCTCCTCGAAGAACGGATCCAGGTTCTTGGCATCTACTGTGCCGCTTCCTGCTGCGCCACCCTCGTTATTGGCTGGCTCTGGCAATTCCATCGGTTCGATAGGTCCAGGCTGCTCCTGGATAAATTCATTGATGCGTTCAATCTCTGGCGTATCAACAAAGGCACACTGCACACGTACCGGCTCCTGACCGTTGAGATAAAGCATATCACCACGACCTATCAGCTGGTTGGCTCCGGTGCGGTCGAGGATGGTCTTTGAGTCGATGGCTGAGGTAACCTTGAAGGCTATGCGGCCAGGGAAGTTAGCCTTGATGTTACCGGTGATGATGCTGGTAGTAGGGCGCTGGGTGGCTATGATCATGTGGATACCCACGGCACGTGCCAGCTGGGCGATACGGGCGATAGGAAGCTCTACCTCCTTGCCGGCTGTCATGATCAGGTCACCAAACTCATCAATGATCACTACGATGTATGGCATGTACTCATGTCCGTCGGTCAGGCGCAGCTTATGATTGATGTACTTCTGGTTATATTCCTTGATGTTTCGGGCTCCTGCCTTCTTCAGCAAGTCGTAGCGGCTGTCCATCAGAACACAGAGACTGTTGAGCGTGCGAACCACCTTGGTTACATCGGTGATGATTGGCTCTTCCTCGTCAGCCAGGGCTGCCATGAACTTGTTGGTGATGCGCGAGTAAACGCTGAACTCCACCTTCTTAGGGTCGATGAGCACCAGCTTCAGCTCGTTAGGGTGCTTCTTATATAATAAGGAGGTGATGATGGCATTCAGACCTACAGACTTACCCTGACCCGTAGCACCGGCAACGAGCAGGTGAGGAATCTTGGCCAGGTCGACCATGAACACTTCGTTGGTAATCGTCTTGCCCAGTGCGATAGGCAGCTCCATCTTGGTTTCCTGGAACTTCTTGGAGTTCAGGGTACTCTCCATGCTCACCATCTTAGGGTTGGCGTTAGGAACCTCGATACCGATGGTTCCCTTGCCAGGGATTGGCGCAATGATACGGATGCCGAGAGCAGCAAGGCTCAGGGCAATATCATCTTCCAGATTCTTGATCTTGGAGATACGTACGCCTTCGGCAGGCTGAATCTCGTAGAGTGTGATGGTAGGACCCACGGTAGCACGGATGGTCTTGATCTGCACACCGAAGTTGCCCAGCACCTCGATAATTCTGTTCTTGTTGGCACGCTGCTCTTCCTCATCGATGGAAACCCCGTCATCCTCATATTTCTTCAGGAGGTTGAGGGTAGGGTATTTGTATCGTGTGAAAGGCTCCTTCGGATTGATAGGCGTATTGAGCACCTCGGTACTGCTTACGGTGTTGCCCGATGCCTTTTCGTCAGAAGCTGCCACGGAAATATCCATGTTGAGCGCATCGCTTACGGCAGCTGCGGCAGCCTTCATCTCCTTTTCTTCCTGCTCCGCTCTTGCCGCACGGAGCGCACGCTGCTGCTCCAGGAAAGAAGGAGCTTTGGCATCGGAAGTGGTTCCGGTCTGCTCTTTTCCTGCTTCCTCCTGACTGTCAGCTGCATCGGCTGCTGGAACTGCAGGAGGGGTCGGCTGGCTGGCTGCATCAGGGAAGGTCTTGTCTGGATTGACATCCAGGTCGATGACAGTAGCTTTCTCATCGTCCCTGTAGTCTTCTTTCTCCTCCTCTTCAGAATCTTCGTTCTGTCCTTTGGCTGCATGGGCGTAAGCCTCGTCAATGGCATTGTTTTCAGCCTTGTTGTCATGGTTGGTAATCTCAAACTTCACCTTGTTGGATATATATCCGATAGGGTTGAGCGCCTTTCTGATGAAGGTGATGGTCTCGGTAGTAAGATAGGTGAGGAAGGCGATAGCCACAAAGAGAAGGATGGCGGTGATTCCAGGAGGGCCTATGATGTTTTCCAGGTTCTGTACCACGAAGAGTCCATGCTTTCCGCCCGGATTGAAAATGAGACCACCCATGAGAGGCGTTAGGAATTTGGCAAATGTCACTGACGACCAGATCATGACAATCATCATGCAGAGAAACCATTTCCAGAGATTCACCTTGTATGCATTCATGAGCTGAAGGCCAGCCATGACGAAGAAGCAGGGGAGAAGGAAAGCCGGGAAGCCGAAGTTGACGGCGATGAGCCAATAGGAAATGATGGCTCCCAGGGAACCGCAGTAGTTCTGGAACTGCTGTTCGGTATTGGTCCATTCGCCCGCTTTCAGATTCTCCAGAATGCTCTGGTCTGCATAGCCGGTATTAAGGAAGGAAATCATTGCTATGATGATAACTACAGCAATACCAATCAAAGCCAGGCCTAGAAAAAAGTCGGTGATAGTATTGTTGAAAATATATTGTAAACCTATAGCTTCGCCAAAAGATTTGGCTTTGCGTTCTGTTCTTTTTTTAGCCATTTTT
>USQD01000187.1 GCA_900556795.1 uncultured Prevotella sp.
GTTTGAATCCCATCGGGATCACTTTCAACACAATTTTCAAGGATCCATGGAACGCCCCCACTTCTAAAGAGCACCCCCTTGGAGAATTGACTTCTTTTAATAATTAAGAACATGGATTTAGTAGAACGTTTCATAAACTACACAAAATTCGACACACAGTCGAGTGAAGATTCTCAAAGTGTGCCTAGTACTGCAAAACAATTGGAATTTGCCAAGTATCTCAAAAAAGAACTTGAGAACGAAGGTTTGACCGATGTCGAAATGGATGATATGGGTTATATCTACGCTACCCTCAAGGGAAATACCAAGAAAAAGACCCCTACCATCGGATTTATTTCACACATGGATACTAGTCCTGACGCCAGCGGAAAGGACATTAAGGCTCGCGTCATCAAGAACTATGACGGCGAGGATATCGAACTGAGCCCAGGCATCATCAGCAGCGTTGAGAAATTCCCTGAACTCAAGGCTCACAAGGGTGAGGACATCATCGTGACAGACGGTACTACCCTGCTCGGTGCAGATGACAAGGCAGGTATCGCTGAAATCGTACAGGCCATGTGCTACCTCCGCGACCACAAGGAAATCAAGCATGGCGACATCCGTGTAGGCTTCAACCCTGACGAGGAAATCGGTATGGGTGCCCATCACTTCGATGTAGAGAAGTTTGGTTGCGACTGGGCTTACACCGTTGACGGTGGCGACCTGGGCGATCTGGAATACGAGAACTTCAATGCCGCTGCAGCCAAGATTCACATCAAGGGTGTAAGCGTACATACAGGTTATGCTAAGGGCAAGATGGTGAATGCAAGCCGCCTAGCAGTAGAATTCCAGAATATGATACCTGAGACCGAGACTCCTGAGCAGACAGAGGGTTACGAGGGATTCTATCACCTGATCGGCATTGAGAGCCGTTGCGAAGAAGCCAAGCTCAGCTACATCATCCGCGACCACGACCGCAATAAGTTTGAAGACCGCAAGGACTTCATCGAGAAGTGCGTAGAGAAGATGAACGAAAAGTATGGCGAAGGAACTGTTACTGCCGAAATCTACGACCAGTATTACAACATGAAGGAGAAGATTGACCCTAACATGCACGTAATCGACATCGTACTCAAGGCGATGCAGGAGAGCGGCGTTCCTCCTCGTGTAGAGCCTATCCGTGGCGGTACAGACGGTGCACAGCTCAGTTTCAAGGGTCTTCCTTGCCCTAACATCTTCGCCGGTGGTGTCAACTTCCATGGTCCTCACGAGTTTGTGAGCATCCAGGTAATGCAGAAGGTTGTAGATACCATCGTGAAGATTGCAGAAATCACAGAAGAGTATAACGACTAATATATATGGGGAATTTAGACACATCTAAATTCCCCATTTTCATAAACAAAACACGAGTATTTACAGAGAGATTATCATAAACAGAAAATTATGGCAGAAATTCCTTTTTTAGTAAAAGACCTCGCCCTCATCCTAATGGTAGCCGGCATCGTTACCCTCATCTTCAAGCGCCTCAAGCAACCGCTGGTATTAGGTTATATCATGGCCGGCTTCCTCGTTTCGCCCCACATGCCCTACACCATGTCGGTAATGGACGAGACGGATATCAAAACCTGGGCAGACATCGGTGTCATCTTTACGCTTTTCTCACTGGGTCTAGACTTTTCGTTCAAGAAAATCGTGAAGATGGGAGCATCGCCCATCATTGCTACCGTAGTCATCGTCTTCTCCATGATGATGCTAGGCATCAGCGTGGGGCATAGTTTCCATTGGGGAAGGATGGACTGCATCTTCCTGGGGGGTATGCTTGCCATGAGTTCCACCACTATTATATATAAGGCATTCGACGATATGCGACTGCGCACCCAGAAATTTGCCTCGATGGTGATGAGCGTACTGATTCTGGAAGACATCCTTGCCATCGTCATGATGGTGATGCTGTCAGCGATAGCCAGTGGCAGCAATCCCGATGGCAGTCAGATGTTTGCATCCATCGTAAAGATAGGCTTCTTCCTAGGTGTCTGGTTCCTCGTAGGCATCTTTGCCATCCCTTGGTTCCTCCGTTCGGTAAGAAAGCTCATCAATAGCGAAACCCTGCTTATCGTATCGCTGGGTTTATGCTGCGGAATGGCAGTATTGAGTACCAAGGTAGGCTTCAGCAGTGCCTTCGGAGCCTTTGTCATGGGTAGCATCCTGGCAGAAACCATTGAAGCAGAGAAGATTATCAAGCTGGTAGAACCGGTCAAGAACCTTTTCGGAGCCATCTTCTTCGTATCGGTAGGTATGCTGGTAGACCCAAAGATTCTGATAGAATACGCCCTGCCTATCCTTGCCCTGGTGGGTACGATACTGATAGGTCAGGCCACGCTGGGCACCTTCGGCTTCATGCTCGGAGGCGAATCTTTGAAATCGGCCATGCGATGCGGTTTCTCTATGGCTCAGATTGGCGAATTCTCATTCATTATCGCCTCGCTGGGCTTATCACTTGGCGTTATCAGCAACTTCCTCTATCCGGTAGTCGTAGCGGTGAGTGTCATCACCACCTTCCTTACTCCTTACATGATTCGTCTGGCACTACCAACCTATCAGGTGATGGAGAAGCATCTGCCCGACAAGCTCATCCATGTATTGAACCATTTTGCGATGAGTCATCCGCAGACCCAGCAGCAGAGCAAGTGGAAATCACTGATCAGGCAGATGATCATCAATACGGCAGCCTATTCTATACTCTCGGCAGCTACCATCGCTCTGATGTTCACCTTCGTATTGCCTCTGATGCGCAATCTGTTGCCGGGCTGGCACCTCCATTGGTACGCCAACGCCATCACCGGCTTGCTTACGGTGCTGCTGATAGCTCCATTCCTACGTGCCATCGTGATGAAGAAGAATCACAGCCCCGAGTGGAAACGTCTATGGGTAGAGAGCAGCATCAACCGTGTGCCACTGCTGTTTACGGTGTTCGTCCGCTTCATCATTGCCCTGGCTTTCATCTTCTACATCATCAACTTCCTCTCCCGCTTCACCAATGCGTTGATGATCTGCATCGGAGGCATCGTAGTGATGCTGATGATAACCTCCCGCCACATCAAGAAGCGCAGCATTGTGATGGAGCGCGTCTTCATCCATAATCTCCGTTCACGCGATATTGCGGCTCAGGTAAATGGAGAGAAACGCCCACTCTACGAGGGCAGACTGCTGGATAGAGATATTCATATCAGTGAGTTTGAAGTACCGGAAGACAGTACCTGGGCGGGTAAATCGCTCAAGGAGCTACACCTTCGTGAACGCTTTGGTGTAGACATGAGCAGCGTTCACCGTGGTTCCCACCGTCTCAATATTCCAAATGGTGATATGGTTATTTTCCCAGGAGACAAGTTGCAGGTGATCGGAAATGACGACCAGCTCCAGAAGTTCAACACAGCCCTTCAGAGCGACCTGATGCCAGAAGAAGCCGAGATAGAGAAGCGCGAGATGAAGCTGAGCCAGCTCATCATCTCATCTTCCAGCGAATTCCTGGGCAAGACGCTCATCGAGAGTGGCATCCGCGACCATTACAACTGTATGGTTGTTGGATTGGAAGAAGGTCAGGAAAACCTCACCCACATTTCTCCATCCCGAAAATTCGAAAAGGGAGATATCATCTGGCTGGTAGGAGAACCTGACGATTTGAAAAGAATCAAAAACTAAATAAAAGATTAGGGCGTGCCATTCTGTAAAGAACGACACGCCCTAATTTTATTTAATATCAATAGAAATCACCATAAGCAATCTACTTCACTGTGATATGGAAGCATCCCTGCTTTACCTCATATTTCACAAGGCACCGGTTACGGTCTCTCATATCTCTCAGCACTTCGCTGAGCACCCATTTCAAGGTATCATTCTGTACCTGTCTTCGAGGCTGCCGACGAGTCTGAATCTGCTTATATCTGTTGTAGCAAACATCAAACGTAGTACCGTAAAGATGGCATGAATTCTCGGTAGCATTGCCATTGCGGGTACGAAGCTTCGCCACATCATCCTTGGTACGGAGAATGCTCGTAACGATAATCTTATGCAAAGGAATGCCCTTGATTTGCAAAGAATCGAAATAAGCCCGACCGATATCCTGCAGCAGCACCGAAGCCCTAGGTACCAGATAAGGTATACTGTTATTCAGTTTATCCACATAAAAGAAAGGATTGCTGCCCACATACACCAGCTTACCCTTACTATGCTCAGCCTCCTCACGGTTCTGTACCGGATTCACGCCATACTTGTTGGCAGCCAGAATCTGCACATCCTGCTGGTCAGGGAAAGTATTGCCGAAATGAGGCACCGAAAAGATACGATGCTTCACCTCCTTGCCATTCTTATCGAAGAAAATAGAAGGCGTATTGGAAGAATCTGCCGCAGCATCCGTCTCCGAACCTATTCCGGCAGCTTCCTGAGCCAAATCATCAGATGTCTCAGCTATCTCATTTGCAGCCTTATTCTCCTCTTCCTTGTCTTCTTCTGCCATCGCAAGCTGATCAACGGAATCCGTAGCCAGGCTATCCGCCACACTCAAATCAGAGATCGGAAGAGCACACGTCTGAACTCCAGTCACGTTTCGGAATCTCGTATGCCGTCTTCTGCTTGAAAA
>USQD01000188.1 GCA_900556795.1 uncultured Prevotella sp.
CTCATCGCAACACTTACTATTGTCATACCCGTACCTGCCACATAGTTGGCGATAGCATTCTCACTGATGTTGAACATGATGAAAATGATAGCCGCAAACGAAAGTGCGATGGCGTGACCCGCCATCATGTTGGCGAAGAGTCGGATAATCAAAGCCAACGGTTTCGTGAAGATACCGAAAAGCTCGATGAATGGCATCAATGGCACTGGAACCTTCAGCCAGGTTGGTACTTCTGGCCAGAAGATGTCCTTCCAGTATTCCTTCGTACCGGTGAAGTTGGTGATCAGGAAGGTCGTCACACCGAAGAATGCGGTGCAGGCGATATTACCCGTCAGGTTACCACCACCCGGAGGGAATGGTACGATACCCATGATGTTGGCCACGAAGATGAAGAAGAAGCAAGTAAGCAACCATGGTGCATACTTAGGGGCTTCCTTACCCAGTGTAGCCTTGATCACATCGTCATATACCGACATGACGAACATGTGCATCAGTCCTGTAAATCCCTTTGGTGCAGGGTCATCCACCTTGTGCTTCCTGCACCAGCTGGCTGGTATCAGGATGCAGAGCAACAGGATGATAGCATCGATGAAGAGCACGCAAACGGTCTTCGTGATGGAGATGTCGAGAGGACGAACCTCCTGACCTCCCACCTTCTCTACTATCTTGTTGGGATTCGTCTGTGCATCAGCGTTCTTGATCACCAGGTTGAAAGGTCCCGGACGGTCTCCATTGGCATCCTTCTCTTCCGAGAATTCGCTGCTGCAGAACACGTGCCAGCCTGTGGTGGTATTCACGATGATAGGCAGATGAATCACTACGGGATGGTCTCCCACCTTTGTGATATGCCATTCATAAGAATCCTTGATATGACCCCACAATATCTCTTTCACGTCGATATTCTCCTTGGCTGATACCTGTACAGGTGCCAGCGTAAAGAGCAGCATCGCCATCAAGAGGAATTGCTTGAGATGTTTCATATTCTTTAATTCTTACTTTGTTTATTAATTATTTGTATCAGAACCGCTTATGAAAGGCGGTTCTTTTTCTCTACCCGAGCGAAGTAGATGCAGTCGAACACGAGAAGCACTACATAGAACAGGGCGAAGATGGCAGTGAATCCCAGGATGTTCTGCTTGTCGCAAACCAGCACGTAGATGAGGAACACCAGTGTACCGGCCATCAGCTTCAAGACCAATGCCGCCAGATAGAACTTGGCGAGATTGGCGGGAGATGATTTAGCCACAGCCTTCCAGGCTTCACCATAAGCAGTACTTGCAACGAGCGAGAATATCGCACTCACTATCAACGGGTTAACAACCCGTGGCAGAATATCATCGCATAAGGCAGAAACCCTACAGGCGAAGAGGATGGCAAGAGCCATGAGAGCTGTGAGCCACAGAGCTATCTGCTTATACCTGATGCTCGCCTGCCTGATAGTCTGCAAGCGCAACTTTTCTTCTTTTTCCATGATCTATTTTTAAACTTCTACGCAAAGGCTTACTTCGTTTTTCTTACATTCCACGAATCCGCCCTTGATGTTCATTGCCTGCTTGCCTTCCTTGGTGGTATACTCTACCTTGCCCACTTCGAGCGAAGAGATGATTGGCGCGTGGTCTTTGAGAATCTCGAACGAGCCGAGGGTTCCCGGAACCAGTACGCTTTCTACCTCACCCTGGAAGACTACTTTCTCAGGAGATACTATCTTTAGCTGTAACATAAGCCGTGGATTTAAAGATTACGCCTGTGCTGCTGCGAGCAACTGCTTAGCCTTCTCCTTCGCATCCTCGATAGTACCTACGTTGAGGAATGCCTGCTCTGGCAGGTCGTCTACCTCGCCGTCAAGGATGGCATTGAAGCCCTTGATAGTCTCTTCGATAGGAACCATCACACCCTTCAGACCGGTAAACTGCTCGGCTACGGTGAATGGCTGACTCAGGAAACGCTGTACACGGCGTGCACGGTTCACGGTCAACTTATCCTCATCCGAAAGCTCATCCATACCGAGGATGGCGATGATATCCTGCAACTCGTTGTAACGCTGCAGCAACTGCTTTACTCGCTGTGCACAATCGTAGTGAGCCTTGCCCACAATCAGTGGGTCGAGGATACGAGAGGTTGAACCCAGTGGGTCTACAGCAGGATAGATACCGAGAGAGGCAATCTTACGGGAAAGCTCGGTGGTAGCATCCAGGTGAGTAAAGGTGGTGGCTGGAGCAGGGTCGGTCAAGTCGTCGGCAGGAACGTATACAGCCTGCACGGAAGTGATGGAACCATTCTTGGTAGAAGTGATTCGCTCCTGCATGGCACCCATCTCAGAAGCCAGAGTAGGCTGATAACCTACGGCTGATGGCATACGACCGAGCAATGCAGATACCTCAGAACCAGCCTGGGTGAAACGGAAGATGTTGTCGATGAAGAACATGATATCTGCTGCCTCACCGTTCTTGCCTCCGTGGTCACGGAACTCCTCGGCAACGGTCAGTCCGGAAAGCGCAACTGAAGCACGTGCCCCAGGTGGCTCGTTCATCTGACCGTAAACCAAGGTAGCCTGACTCTTTGCCAGCTCCTCTGGGTCTACGAGAGAAAGATCCCACTTACCTTCGTCCATTGCCTTTCTGAACTTCTCACCATACTTGATAACGCCAGACTCGAGCATGTCTCGAATCAAGTCGTTACCCTCACGGGTACGCTCACCTACACCTGCGAATACAGAGTATCCGTTGTGTCCCTTGGCAATGTTGTTGATCAACTCCATGATGAGCACCGTCTTACCTACACCGGCACCTCCGAAAAGTCCAATCTTACCACCCTTCATGTAAGGCTCGAGCAGGTCGATGACCTTGATACCGGTAGCAAGCATCTCCTTGTGGGTTGACAGTTCGTCAAACTTAGGAGCTTCGCGGTGGATAGGATAAGCGCCCTTCATGTCCAATTCTTTCATACCATCAATAGGCTGTCCGATGACGTTCATCATACGGCCCTTGATCTGCTCACCTGCCGGCATGACGATAGGATTGCCTGTAGAGACAACCTCCAAGCCACGCTGCAAGCCGTCGGTGTTGTCCATAGCAACACAGCGCACTGTGTCCTCACCGATGTGCTGCTGCACCTCGATGACCAGTTCGCGTCCGTCTGGGCGTTTCACCTTCAGAGCTTCGTAGATCTTAGGAAGCACCTTCTCAGGATTCTCGCCCTTGGTATCGAAGTAAACGTCGATAACCGGACCGATGATCTGCGAGATGCGTCCGTTAATTTGTGACATAAGCTTATTAATTTAAAGGTTATTTTTTATATTATTTTTCTATTGTTCTATTCGCTCGAAATCAGGAATAGGAGTTGTTTCAGCTTCTTTCTTGACCAAGTAGATAGTGGGAATCTGCCATGCGGCTTCTTCCCTGTTTTGCCCGGGAACTGACGAACCTCGCTCATGGCTCCGCTCTCTCAATTCCCGGCGGCAAAAGTAACAATAATTTATGAAAACCGCAAATCTTTTTGTGGTTTTATACGGTTTTTATACCTTATTAAAACACATTTGTACCGTTTAAGACAATTTTCAATTTGAGAATCCTTCTTTCGGACACCCAACCGCCTTTTCGCGATACTCAACCCGTCTCTTTTAGATACTCAACTCGTCGAGAACCTTGATGAGCTTGCGGTCGAACGGCTTGTCTGAACGGATGGCCTCTGAAAGCGGTACGTATACCACCTCGTTGTTGCGCACGCCGATCATCACGTTGCGCTGACCCTGCATGATTGCCTCGATGGCACCGCAACCGGTACGGCTGGCAAGGATGCGGTCACGGGCTGATGGACGGCCGCCACGCTGCAGGTGACCCAGGATAGATACACGAACGTCGAACTCAGGGAACTCCTTGCGCACACGGTCTGCATAATAGAGCGCACCACACTTAGGACTCTCTGACACGATGACGATACAGCTCTTCTTTGACTTGCGGATACCACGCTCCATGAACTGTGCCAACTGGTCTACGTCGGTAGAGTCCTCCGGAATGATGGCAGCCTCTGCACCGCTGGCGATGGCCGAGTTCTGAGCCAGGAAGCCGGCATCTCGTCCCATCACTTCGATGAAGAAGATACGCTCATGGCTCTGTGCAGTATCACGGATACGGTCCACGCACTCTACGATGGTGTTCATGGTTGTATCATATCCGATGGTATTGTCAGTGCCGTAGAGGTCGTTGTCGATGGTACCAGGCAATCCGATACAGCAGACATCAAACTCACTTGCGAAATTCATCGCTCCGGTAAGCGAACCGTTACCTCCAATGACAACGAGTGCATCTATTTCCTCTTTCTGGATATTCTCAAAAGCCTTCTGGCGTCCTTCCACGGTCATGAACTCCTTGGAACGGGCTGTCTTCAGCATCGTACCTCCGGTACCGATGATACCGCTCACGTTCTCTGTAGTGAATGATACGATTTCATCATTGATGAGACCGTCATAGCCACGGTAAATACCCTTCACGTTGAATCCGTTGTAGATAGCCGAACGGGTCACAGCACGGATTGCAGCGTTCATACCTGGAGCATCACCTCCAGAAGTCAAAATTCCTATAGTCTTAATCTTTGCCATAACTATATT
>USQD01000189.1 GCA_900556795.1 uncultured Prevotella sp.
CAGTTAGTAATTTTACTAAATTATGATAGGTGAAAAAAGGCAAGATAAATATGAATTATATTTGTTGTGAAAGTATCCTCGAGTTTTTTCGGGGATAATATATATAAAAGGTGTATTGCAATATGTACGATTTGCAATACACCTTTGTCTTTATTTCTTCTCCAGTTCCTGAAGACTTTCCATTTTCTTTAATTCCAGGAATTCATAAATGCCACAGAGGTGCTCGCGGACACGACCGTGCCCGAATTCGTAAACCTTGCTGACAAGACCATCTAGGAAATCACGGTCGTGGCTCACTACGATGAGCGTGCCATCGAAATCCAGCAGCGCCTGCTTCAACACATCCTTCGTCTTCAAATCAAGATGGTTGGTAGGCTCATCGAGAATCAATAAATTCACTGGCTCCAGCAGCAGCTTGAGAATGGCAAGACGGGTGCGTTCTCCACCCGACAACACTTTCACTTTTTTGGTAGAATCCTCTCCGCCAAACATAAAGGCACCGAGCAAATCACGTATCTTGTTGCGGATTTCGCCCTTGGCAACATCGTCGATAGTCTGGAACACCGTAAGCTCGCCATCCAGCAAAGAAGCCTGGTTCTGAGCGAAATAGCCTATCTGTACATTATGTCCCAACTCCAGTTTTCCCTTGTTCTGAAGCTGGCCCATGATGCATTTCACGAGCGTAGACTTACCCTCTCCGTTTCTTCCCACAAAGGCAATCTTGTCACCACGCTCCACGGTGAGGTTCACACCGCTGAATATCTTCTTGCCGTCAAACGACATCGCCACATCGCTCATCTGCACCGGATAGGCACCGCTTCTCGGACTTGGCGGGAACTTCAGTCTCAGTCGGCTGGTATCCTCTTCATCCACCTCGATAAGTTCTAGTTTTTCAAGCATCTTCACGCGGCTCTGCACCTGGAAGGTCTTGGAGTAGGTACCCTTGAATCGTTCTATGAAGTCCTTCGTCTCAGCAATCATCTTCTGTTGTTCCTCATATTTCTTCATCTGCTGTTCGCGGCGCTCCTTGCGCAGTTCCAGATACTGGCTGTAGGTAGCTTTGTAGTCGTAGATTCTGCCCATGGTCACCTCGATGGTACGTGTTGTGATATCGTCAACAAATTTTCGGTCGTGGCTGATGACAACCACCGCTTTTGAACTGTTGATGATGAATTCTTCGAGCCATCCGATAGATTCGATGTCTAGGTGGTTGGTTGGCTCATCCAGGAGCAGTACGTCAGGCGATTTCAAGAGTAGCTTTGCCAGTTCGATACGCATGCGCCATCCTCCAGAGAACTCGCTGGTAGGGCGGTTGAAGTCGGAGCGTTCAAAGCCCAGTCCGAGCAGAGTTTTTTCTACATCTTCCTCGAAATGGGTCATGTCGATGGCATAGAATTTTTCAGACAACGAAGATACCTTTTCGATGAGTTGCATATAGTCATCGCTGTCGTAGTCGGTACGTGTGGTGAGTTCGTTGTTGATGCGGTCAATCTCCGCCTGCATCTCATGCAGATGGGCGAACGCCTGGCAGGTTTCCTCGAACACGGTTCTTCCGTCTTCGGTCATGAGGTGCTGAGGCAGATAGGCGATGACACAGTCTTTCGGTGCGGAAACCGAGCCACGGGTGGCAGTTCTCACGCCAGCTATAATTTTGAGCAGTGTACTCTTACCTGCGCCATTCTTTCCCATCAGTGCTATACGGTCCTTCTCATTGATCTGGAAGGAAATGTCTTTGAATAGGGTGGTGCCGCCAAATTCTACGGTCAATCCATCAACTGTAATCATATTTCTTTTTTTTGTTCTTTATGTTTATTATCTTTTGTTTGTTATTTTCTGCAAAGGTAATGAAATATTATCATTTTTCGGGATATTCCATCTAGAATGTTAGGTTAATGTTTCATAAAAGTTTTTGGATTAGGTGTATTTGATGAAAAAAAAAGAGTAACTTTGTATTTATAGATGCGTAAAATCAATAACTTAAACATTTTAAATCATGAAGAAAATTTTATCTCTTGCATTTGCTGCATTGTTCGTAGCATCAGCTTTTGCACAGAAGAGTGAAACGCTGCTGGAGCGTAACCAATTGACAAAGACTCCTCCTATGGGATGGATGACATGGAACCTCTTTAAGGGGGACATCAGCGAACAGCTCATCAAGGAAACTGCTGATGCGATGGTGGAACAGGGCTTCCGTGATGCAGGTTATGAGTACATCTTTATTGATGACCTATGGCAGGGTGGACGTGACCGACATAACAACATTATTCCTGATCCAAAGAAGTTTCCTAATGGCATCAAGGCACTTGCTGATTATGTTCACTCCAAGGGCTTGAAACTAGGCATTTATTCAGATGCTGCCCAGCTTACCTGTGGCGGATGGACAGCCAGCTACGGTTTTGAGGAGCAGGATGCTCGTACCTTTGCTTCCTGGGGCATCGATTATTTGAAATATGATTACTGCAATGCTCCAGAGGATAGTGCCACAGCCCGCCGCCGTTATCATGCGATGGCAGAGGCATTGAGTAAGTCTGGTAGAAACATCGTGCTAGGCATCTGCGAGTGGGGTCAGCGCAACTGCGAGGAGTGGTGCGAGCAGGTGGGCGGTTCGCTCTGGAGAACCAGCTATGATGTAAGAGATATGTGGAAAGATATTGTTCATCAGGGCGGTATGGGCATTCTAGACATCGTGAATGTTACGGCACCGCTGGCCAAGGATGTGCGCCACGGTCAGTGGCCGGACATGGACATGCTGGTAGTGGGGCTGAACGGTAAGGGTGGTCCATCCAGTGATTTGGGTGGCATAGGCTGCAATTATACAGAGTATCAGACTCAGATGAGCATGTGGTGCATGATGTCATCGGTTCTGGCATTGAGCAATGACCTTCGTAAGCTCTCGGCCGAAGACAAGCGCATTCTCCTGAACAAGGAGATTATCGCTATAGATCAGGATCCATTGGGCAAGGCTGCAGAGCGCAAGGTGAATCAGGCTGATTATCAGATATACGTGCGCCCGCTGGCTAATGGCTCTCATGCCATCGCTATTCTGAACTGCAGCGATAAGCCAATCCAGGTGCAGGCTGATTTCAAGCAGTTGGGCTTGAACGGAAAGTATCTGATAAGAGATGTATGGCAGCATCGTGATATTGCCAAGAAGGCAAACCGCTGGAAGGGCAAGGTAATGGCTCACGAAACCAAGGTTTTCGTGTTGAAATAAGATAACATGACATCTGCTTTTTGCATATAAGAAAATAGAAGAAGGCGATAGCAGGCACGGATAATGATGTGCCGGCTATCGCCTTCAATTATTTTGATGCTATCAACTAGGATAATATTTCTTTTATTTTCTCCTCTTCGATATGCAATGTCTTTGCTATCATTTCTGCAGCTAAGCCAGATTTCGACAGAGCCAAGACAGCTGCACGCAAGGAGGCGTCCTTCTCTTCAAGCGCCGCATTCTGCTTTTCAAGCGCCGCTTTCTGTTCCTTAAGGATTTTATTTTGTGTCATGATAGTTGTATCCCTGTCTTCCAGTGCTTGAAAGAACTCGTCTTCTGCATTCATTCTGTTTCTGATTTCAGGATTAGTGGCTGCCGACTGAAGACGATGTAGGATATGAGCCATTTCTGCATCATCCGCATATTTATTTTCATCCAATTCAAGCATTCGCTGGTCATCTGGATAAATCTGTGACTGGTCGAAGACACTCAAAATTTTCTCCAATCTATTGTTCACCCTTCCTCTCAGCAACGGAATCTGGACAATGATGCTGTCGTGCTGCAGACTCTCTACAAATGGGTCTGGCTTCTTCTGGAGTATTTCATTTCCTCCATAGTCATATACCTTATGCTTAGCATAGATGACAGGTTCCGTGAATTGTCCTACGCAATGCCCCAGCAGATAAACCGCCACGGTAGGCAGGGCAAACTTTCCCTTGGTATCCTTACGCATATTCTCCTTGTTGTTATACTGCACAGCCAGATATTGGCGGAAGCGTAAGGTCTCCGTCTCCAACCATGTTTTCTGCAATTCTATCAGAATAAGCTTCTTACTTCCATCGTCTTCCAATACGGTTGCTGCAAAATCAACACGAAACATGGAGATGGTGTCACGAGAAATATTGGGATATTCATGACGTCGCATTTCTACAGCAATCACTGTTTTCTGCAAGAGTGCAGAAAGTAATGTCTTGGCTATTCGTTCGTCTTCCATCATATACTTGAAGACGGCGTCATAAAGTGGGTTGGCTACGTATATCACCATATTCTATCCTCCTGATTATTTATGATTTTTAAAAAATCTTCTTGCAAAGCGTTTGTTAGAGAGCGCAATGAAAGCTGCTTCAAATTGTCGAGCGCAGTAAATCTTATGCAAAGATACGCTGAATATTTGTAACTTCCAAATTTTTTGCTTGATTTTTTAGCATAAATAAAGACAGTTGGAATTCTTTGCTCTTAAAAAAATATTAAAGTATAAGGTCGGAAACCGAATAGTATGGGAGAGTGCAGACCTTTATGTGGATGTGTGAAGACAACATCGTGGAAGTACCATTCGACAAGGAACACCTTTTCGAGCAAATCCTTAGTCCTGC
>USQD01000190.1 GCA_900556795.1 uncultured Prevotella sp.
CCAATAAAATCGAGGAAGAACTCAAAAATCCTTTTGTGCAATGCTTGAAGATCAATATCACAATCAACACAAAAAGTGCCAGCAGCAGATTCTCCATCGAGCCAAAATCTTCCGCCTTGTTTCCACCGCCAAAAGAATTGATTCCAACAGAAATCAGACTTAAACCGATGGACATAACAACTGTACCTGTCACTACGGATGGGAAGAATTTACGAAGTGGCTTTAAGAAGAAACCAAGAACAGTCTCAAACAAACCACCGATTATGGATGCTCCCATAATGGCACCATAGGCAAGAACGCCTCCGCCCATAGTTGCGGCAACTGAGTTAAATACTCCGATAAAACCAGAAGATGTACCCATAATAATCGGAACCTTTCCTCCGACCGGTCCGATAGCGAACAGCTGAACTAAAGTAACAATTCCTGCTACCAGCATTGCATTCTGTAAAAGCTGCAGCTGTAAATCTGCAAACTCACCGCCTGCAATTCCACATGCGCCGGTGATGATCAAAAGCGGCGTTAAGTTTCCCACAAACATAGCCAGCACATGCTGTAAGCCAAGCGGGATTGCCTGCTTCAGCGGCATTTTTCCATCAAGACGGAAAGCTGCCTCTGATAATCTGTATGATGTTTTCACAACAGATACCTCCCTTTTCTTTTTTCAAGAACAAATTTCCGCTTTTGTCTTTGTACGGCGGACATCTGTCTTTTTGTTCTGAAAGGATATTATCACAGTAACTTACAGAATGCAACACTTTTTGCAAAATTACTTTATTTTGTTATTATTGATTGTTTTCTGCTGAAATATTCCTTTGACAATTCTGTTTCAGAATGTCGAACTGTTTGTTCATCAGCTCCTTATATAAAAAGAGCTGATGAAATTTAGATTTTACCCTACAAATATACTACTTTATTTTCAAAACTACGATAGATTTTGCAGGAATTTTAACCTTGAGGGTATTTTTCTTGACTTTTGCATCCTTGAATACGGCAGGCTTCACTACCTCAGGGTGCTCAAAATCATTATAGTCGGTCACCTTCTTGCAAGAAAGAATCTGTCCGTTTACAGCCTTTGGAGCAGCTGCGCCATCCAGTTTGAACTCAACTTCCTGAGCCTTGTCAAGACTTACATTTGCAAGAGAAACCACGATGGTTCCGTCTGCCTTCTTGGCAGCAGATGTAGAAACCAGAGGAATCTTTCTGCCGTCCTTCGCATGGCTGTCGCCACGAACGTCCATAGAGTCACACTTCACGTCAATTGGGAGATAGGTAGCCTCCTGGAAGTCCTTGTACATGTTGAAAACATGATAGGTAGGAGTCAGAACCATGTGACCGGTTCCCTTGGTGTCGGTGAGAATCATAGACTGGAGCACGTTGACCACCTGAGCGATGTTTGCCATCTTGATGCGGTCAGCATGGCGATGGAAGACATTGAGCGAGAGGGCTGCCACGAAAGCATCGCGCATGGAGTTCTGCTGATAGAGGTGGCCCTTGATGGTTCCAGGTTCTTCATCCCACCAGGTTCCCCATTCATCAACGAGCAGACCAATCTGCTTCTTTGGGTCAGCCTTGTCCATGATGGCTTCGTGCTTCTTGATGACATCCTCAATGCCGAGGCACTTGCCCATGGTCCAGTAGTAATCGTCGTTGTCGAACTTGGTAGCCGAACCCTTGCTGCCTTCCCAGCCGGTTACTGTATAATAATGTAAGGAGATTCCGTTGGCACGATGACCAATACGGTCCATCAGCACCTTGGTCCAGTTGTAATCGTAGTCGCTGGCTCCAGATGCAATCTTGTAGAGTTCGTTGCCATCATAGTTGCGGCAATAAACAGAGTAACGGCGGAAGAGGTCAGAGTAGTACTCTGGGCGCATGTTGCCACCGCAGCCCCAGCTCTCATTACCCACACCGAGGTACTTTACCTTCCAAGCCTTGTCGCGTCCGTTCTGTCGGCGGAGCTTAGCCATAGGAGTATCGCCGTCGCTGGTCATGTATTCTACCCACTTGGCAAGTTCCTCAACGGTTCCCGAACCAACGTTGCCGCTGATGTAAGGCTCGCAACCCAACATTTCGCAGAGATTCAGGAACTCGTGAGTACCGAAGGAATTGTCTTCGATAGTTCCACCCCAGTTGTTGTTCTGCATCTTAGGACGATTTTCACGTGGGCCGATTCCGTCCATCCAGTGATACTCGTCTGCGAAACATCCTCCAGGCCATCTTAATACAGGCACTTTCAAGTCCTTGAGAGCTTGGAGCACGTCGTTACGGTAACCTTGTGTGTTAGGAATCTTGGAATCAGGACCTACCCAGAGTCCACCATAGATGCAGCTACCGAGATGCTCGGCAAACTGTCCGTAAATCTCTTTATTAATTTTCTGCTTGCCTTGGTTGGCATGAATTGTTCCGGTTACATTCTGAGCCTGTGCGGTGAATGCAACTGCTGCAGAAAGCAATGTGGTTGCGAAAAGTTTCTTCATTATCTTATAAGTTTTATTTTTGTTGTTCTTTTATAAGAATACGTTTGTGGAGACTGATTCCCCACAAACGTATTGATATTTTGTTAGTTTTTGTTCTCAACAGCTGCCTTTTCAATGGCAAGACCTGCCTTGTAGGTCTCAATATACTTGTCGAAACCAGCTACGTCTTCTGCAGTAGGCGCGATTTCAACACCAGTATTGCCGGCAAATACCTTCTTGTCGAGGTAATCAGCCAGGCTCAGCTTCTCGGCATTGTTTACGAGGTAGCCTGCGAGCAGGGCAATACCCCATGCACCACCTTCGCCTGCTGTCTCCATCACAGAGATAGGGGAGTTGATGGCTGCAGCGAGGATGCGCTGACCTACACCCTTGGTCTTGAACAAACCGCCATGACCGGTGATGCGGTCTACCTGTACCTTCTCGTCCTTGAACAATACATCGTTACCAATCTTCAATACAGCTACTGAAGCATAGAGGTTGGCACGCATGAAGTTGGCGAGGTTAAAGTGGTCGTTGGCTGAACGTACGAACATTGGGCGACCTTCTGCCAACCCGGTTACAGGCTCACCAGAGATATAGTTGTAAGCAATCAAACCACCGCAATCAGCATCGCCTTCGAGAGCGTGGTTGTAGAGTTTGCCGAATATCTCGTTCATATCCACAGGTACACCGAGCAACTCCTGGTACTGCTTGAACAAACCAACCCAAGCGTTGAGGTCGGAAGTACAGTTGTTACAGTGAACCATGGCCACAGGACTACCGTCTGGAGTTGTCACCATATCAATGACTTCGTAAGGTTGGCTCAAGGCTTTCTCCAACACGATCATAGAGAAAGAAGAAGTACCTGCACTTACGTTACCGGTGCGCTGACGGACAGCGTTGGTAGCCACCATACCTGTGCCAGCATCACCCTCTGGAGGACAGAGAGGAACACCAGCCTGGAGAGTGCCTGATGGGTCGAGCTTCTTAGCACCTTCCTCAGTCAATACGCCAGCGTCTTCGCCTGCGTTCAAGACCTCAGGGAGAATGTCGAGAATCTTCCAGCCCAGGTTCTTAGGCTCGATGAGCTTATCGAACTTAGCCACCATCTCTGCATCGTAGTTGTTGGTGTTGGAATCGATAGGGAGCATACCTGATGCGTCGCCTACGCCCAAAACCTTCTTGCCTGTCAACTGCCAGTGAATGTAACCGGCGAGAGTGGTCAGGAAGTCAATCTTATTGATGTGGTCCTCACCGTTCAGGATAGCCTGGTAAACGTGAGAGATGCTCCAACGCAATGGGATGTTGAAGTGGAAGAGCTCTGAAAGCTCGGCTGCAGCCTGGGCTGTATTGGTGTTACGCCATGTGCGGAAAGGAACGAGAATGTTCTCATCCTTACCGAAAGCCATGTAGCCGTGCATCATCGCAGAAATACCGATGGCAGCCAACTGCTTGATTTCGCAGTCGTACTCAGCCTTCACGTTCTTGCGGAGGTCAGCGTAACAATCCTGCAAACCTTTCCAGATGGTGTCGATGCTGTAAGTCCAAAGACCATCAACCAACTGGTTTTCCCACTCAAAGCTACCCTGTGCGATAGGGTTATTGTCGGTGTCAATCAAGACAGCCTTGATTCGGGTAGAGCCAAACTCAATACCGAGAATTGCCTTACCTGATTCTATAATAGTTTTTGCGCTCATTATACTTTCATTCTTTAATGTAAAGAACAAAGGGTAAAGTCTTGAAAATCATTCGAATTCTTCACTCTTCGTTCTTCACTATTCACTTAAATTATCTCAACGCCTTGTTGAGCATGTAGTAAATCTCATTGTTGCGGAGCTGCTGCTTGAAGCTGCTGATAGTTGTGTTCTTGTCGATGTTGACGAACTCAATACCCAGAATCTCGCAGAAGTCCTCCCAGTACTCAGCAGTGATGTCGTAAGAGAATGCACTGTGGTGAGTACCACCAGCGAGGATCCAGGCACCTGCACCAATCTCGAAGGTTGGCTGTGGAACCCAGAGTGCAGAAGCTACAGGGAGCTTAGGCATTGCCTTTGGCTCGATGCACTCTACCTCACTTGCGATGAGACGGAAACGGTTGCC
>USQD01000191.1 GCA_900556795.1 uncultured Prevotella sp.
TTTTTTTTTTTTTAATGATACGGCGACCACCGAGATCTACACTCTTTCCCTACACGACGCTCTTCCGATCTATCGTTACTTCTTTCCGCTCTTCATTTTCTTCTTCAATCTGTTGATCCCAAAGAAGTCACGCCACCCGTTGAAGTCTTTCTTCATGATAAGACCGAGACCTTGCGTGTTGAGACTGTTACGGGTAAAGTAACGGTCGTTTGTCTGATTATACATTCGGATAGCCAAATTTCCATTCGGGAAGATGAGGTATCGCATATCAAAATCTCCGATGAAACTCTGGGTGGCATTCGCATTGTCGCGATAGCCAAACTGACCATTGAAGAGTAGGCGATTGTTGAGTAGCTTACCACTCAGTATACCCTCGTACTCGGCATTATTAAAGCCTTCGTCACCCGTAGAAATATTGGCACCGAAATTCCAGTTGTTACTCTTTACAACATTGGAAAGTACAGTGTTTATCTGTTGTGAAATGGTGCCGCTCAGCAGACTCTGCATAGCTAATGATGTCTGACTCTGTTGAGCCGCATCTTCGCTTGCCTGGTTGTTGTTGGTCTGTGCATAGAAGCGTCCGATACCTAAGAGATAGAGTACCTGCTGATTCATCTCTTCTTGTGAATTGATGATAGAGTAAATCATCTGTTTGGCATCGCTGTTTACTGTAGGTAAATCCATTGAGAAGTCAACCTTCGGAGATTCCGGCGTGCCTGTGATATTCATCAGACAGTCTACACGGATGTTGTTGCTGCTAAAAGATTTTCCTATGCTGAGATCGCTCAAAGGTACACCGTTTACTGTGTATTTTGCTTGCAGATTAAGTGGTGCATTGTATGGGTTTCCACCGAATGCAATGGTTCCGCCCGGCATGAACTCAAACTCCTTCTTGATAAGATTCTGAATTGTGAGTTTATACATTCCATGGTCTACCACATAGTTGCCAAACATGTCAAATGCTCCTTTGTTATAGTAATTGGCTCTGATTACACCGTTTCCATTCAGGGAAATATAGTCTCCCGACTGCTCGTCCATAATGAGCTTCAGAGTGAGGTTCTGATTGGTATTGACGAGGAAGTTGATGCGCATATCCGAAGAGAAGTCTATGTCGTCATCTTCTTGGTCCTTAAGTGCCATCTGCTTACTGATGCTGTCGGCAAGTTCTGGCACAATTTCATGCCAGTGTATAAAGCTTTTATCGCTGATGGCATCAGGGCTAGCCACATTATATACAAAGATACTTCCTTTTTCCGGTTCAGCATTAATGTCTATGATGGTTTCTCCACTCTTGCCGTGAATGCCTACCTCACCTGTAGCGTAGACCGTACCATAGAATGTGTTGTCTCCAAACTCATGGGTGTCATATCCCAGGAAATTGTGAGCTTTCAGGTCGAGGTCGTAGCTCAGCTTTGTGAGGTGCTGGTGATGGATGCCGCCATTGACGATGGCAAAGTTGTTGTTACGGTCGTAGATGGTATCTCCCTTTAACTGGATGTCGTCAGGAATGGCATGGGCGCGCAGGCTATTGAAAGTATAGTCTGTGTTCAGCTGCTTCATGTGCATCTTGCCATGTGCCACAATGTCGCCTACGAGGTTGATATTGCTCAGATCGCCTACGACATTCAACTTTCCGTTGCCCCAGGCTTCTACATTGTTCATGAAACTACCGCAGAAGTTCTCTAGGAACTTCATGCTGGTGCCTCTTGCCTCGATGCCGAGATCGATATAGTTGCGCTTAGGGGATACGTAGCCGTCAATGAGGGTCTGGTGTTCAGGGCCATCATCTGCTACTGCGTTGATGTCTATCTGTTCCAGTTCCTTATTGTAGCCAACGTTGGCATGCAATATGCCCAACGGACCGTTTTCAAAGGTAAACTCCTTGACGTCCAGGTGAGCCTGTGCGTCAGGATCGTTGAAGATACTCTTTATGATAGCCTTACCCGAAGCTTTTCCTGTGAACTCTACAGAGTGGAAGTTGACCAGGTTCAGAATATACGCCACGTCTACATCCTTCAGGTCTGCCACAATAGAGTCTTCCTTGTTAGGAGTGGCGAGGCCGTCGATGATGATATGCTGCTGGTTGTGACTTGCGGCAATGTGGTCTATCTCCAGATGATTCTTGCTGTATGTGATTTCAGCAGGATGCACTTCCCAAGGCTTATCGCCCAGTTTGAACTGTGATGGCAATATGCTGATATGAGCTGTAGAAACATTATTCTGGTTCTTGTAGAACTGAGCCAACGACTGGAGTGTAGCGTTTACAGGCAGTTTCTTGGAGCGGTTGTCGTAATGCAACTGAGTGGCGAGGGTATTATTGGCTGCTGCCGCCTTGAGATTGACGATAGGTCCAACAGTTCCCTGTGCTCCCTGTTGAATACTGGCGTTAAGCTTCAGGGTGTCGCCCTGAGTGTGTACATTTACCAATCCGCTGCTGAATGCCTTTCCGTTATATTCGAATCCCGGGATGTTGGCATAGAGGTTGGCTGCCTTGTCTTTATCAGAAATCATGCCGTCTGCATAGATTGGGCTGTTGATTTCGAGAGGTATGCCGAGCATTCTTCGGAGTATCTCGGTAGAGCGAACCTCCAGGTTGATGGAAAAGTTGTTTTTGGCTTGGTTCGAAATCTTGCCGATTCCTGGTAGGGTAGGCAGTTTGCTTGCCACTAAGTTCTTGCAGCTCTGGTAGAGTGTAGCATAGTCGTACTGTCCCTTTACGTGGATATCCGCAAATGGAGCCGCGAGGTCAAAGTAGCTGTCGCTGCCTTCGTTCTTGGCACTCACGCTGATATTATCGAGCGTGTAGCTGGGATCAGCCATCTTTACGCCTAAGATACTAGGCTGAAGATGATTGATGTTGACTGTTGCTGCATACTGCTTTTTCTTGATATTGTATTGTCCGCTTACTTGCAGGTCTATATTTGGGTCGGCAATAGTTGCCAATCCATCCAAGAGTCCCTGGTTGTAGCTTCCGTCTACTTTTATGTTGCGATAATTATACTTGTTGAAGTCAAATCTTGGGATGCTTCCTTTGGCAAAGAGGTGTTTCTTGGTGCCGTGCACATCGAGAGTGGCAGTCAGGATACCCAGCTGCTTGCTGTTCAGAATTTTGTCTAGCTGAATGCCTTTGGTGTCTATATGTGCCATGAGATTCTCGCCTTTTTTTTCAGCCTTTAGGCTTACGTTGCCCACATCGGTGTGCAGGTTTCCTTGTGTTCCTAAACTTTGTTCTTTACCGTAGACGATACCTTTATAATATATATCGCCAAGGCGCAGAACTTCCTGTGGAATATTTATTTTCTTGCCAAAGTTCTTGGCGATTTGCTTGATGCCTTCGCCTGAGAGTCTGAGGGCGTTGATGTTTACATTCCAGTGAAGGTCTTTTTTTCTTCTCATGCTTGCGGCATCTGTTGCAGTCTTGTTCTTTTCCTTCTTTGAAGCAAAGTTGAAGTTTGCAATCTTTCCGTTAGCATTGAACAGGATGCTTCCACTGCGTGTCTTGAGGTGGATGTTCGGACATCTGAGCGATGTGCTGGTGCCAGAGAAGTTACAGCCAAGGGTTAACTCATCATTGAATTTTCTAAGTGTAGGAACAAGACTGGCAATATCGGAAAGGGTAACCTGAGATGGTTTGATGCCACCCTTGAATTGTAGGCTTGGCATCACAATCTTGCCATCCTGCATGCGATAGGTAGCATGCAGATCCATTAGCTCTACCTGAGAGTGAGGCAGTGCCAGACGGAAGTCTTTCAGGATAGCTTCCTGCTGGTTTATATCTAGTTTGAAACGTAAATCCTTTAGTTGAAGTCCTGATTTATCCAAAAAAGATAGTTTCTTGATAGCCAGATGTATATCTGTATCTGTGAGATGGTCTAGAGTGATGTGCGTTGACAATTCTCTGATGCCGATGTGCTTAGGCGAAAACACACCGTTTATGGCAGCAACATCTCGCTGGTTATAGGCGATGGCGCCATGGCGAATGATAATGCTTCCGATGTGTAAATCGAGTGGAGTATGCTTGGTTGTATCTTTTGATGCCAGAGAATCGAGCAGGAACTGGAAGTTGGTCTTGCTTTTAGCATTCTGCTTGTAGAGGTTGGCATTCAGACCAAACAGCTGTGCTGAAGAAATGGAAATTTTTCCTTCCTTCAGTGGCAGGAGATCTACTTTGGCAGAGATGCGCGAAGCATAGATCATGCTGTCTCCCTGCTGGTCTTTCATCATCACATCATCAATGATGATGCGGTTCAGGAATCCCAGATTCACCTTTCCTATACTTACTTCTGTTCCAAACTTGTTTTTTAAAGCGTTGGCTGCTTGAGAGCCAATAAGGGTTTGTACCGGTGGTAATTGCACCAGTACGATGAGCATGAAATAGATCGCAGCAAGCGTCCAGATGATGCCTGTAATAATATGTTTAATGCGTTTCAGAGCTGATATATTTTCTAGTTTATAAATCTGTAATTAATAGTTGAGTTACTAACTCATTTTTGTAATGTGCAAGTGTCAATTTCTCTTTTGCTTATTGCATAATCATTAAATTTCAGTGCA